>DASXVO010000084.1 GCA_036504215.1 Vicinamibacterales bacterium
CCAGTCGTTCGACCTCGTGATCCTCGATCTGATGCTGCCCGGCCGGGACGGGTTCGAGATTCTCAACGGGATACGGCAGCGTGGCATCGAGACGCCCGTGCTGATCCTCACGGCCCGCGACACCGTCGGGGATCGCGTCGCGGGGTTGGACGGTGGTGCGGACGACTACCTCGTGAAGCCGTTTGCCTTCGCCGAGTTGCTGGCCCGGGTCCGTGCGCTGTTGCGCCGGAGCCACAGCGACAAGGTCGTGCGCCTGAAGGCCGCCGACCTGGAGATCGACACCGCGACCCGGGAGGCGTCCCGAGGAGGCCACGCGCTCACGCTCACCGGGCGGGAGTTCGAGCTCCTCGAGTACCTGGTCCGCCACAAGGGCGTCATCGTGTCCCGGGAGATGCTCGCGCGCGACGTCTGGAAGGAGCCGGATCGCGGGACTCCGCTCGACAACGTGATCGACGTGCACGTCACCCACCTGCGCAAGAAGGTGGACGTCGGGTTCGACGTGAAGCTGCTCCACACGGTTCGCGGCGTCGGGTTCGTGCTGAAGGAGGGGGGACAGTGAGTTTGCGCGTGCACGGTCCCAGGGACGTTCGGACCAGACTGGCCTGGGTATTCGCGATGACCCTCGCGATCCTCCTCGCGGTGTACGCCGCGGGCGTCTACGTCCTGCTTCGCCAGGCGCTCTATCGCGAGCTCGATCGGCAGTTGGAGGCGGACTTCCATGTCGGCGAGGAGATGATGGAGAACGCGTCGCGCAGCGGCGGCCGCCTGCGCTTCGCCTCCGACGCCGCCCTGCCGCGCGCCCCGGAGGTGCTGCCCACTCCCAAGTGGCGCTGGCTCGAGATCTGGAGCCCCGACCGACAGCTGCTCTACGGCAACCCCGAGGACCCGAAGGTCGCCCGCCACCTCTCGTCGGTCCCGACCGCCGAGTCGGTCGGTCCGCGGTCGGTCGACTTCGTGGACGGTGAACGGGTTCGCATGCTCAGCCGCCCGCTCGTCGTCCTGGAGACGCCCGTCATCATACGGGTTCTGCGGTCCGAGGAGGGGCTGCAGCACGAGTTGTGGGAGTACCTCCGCGTCCTCTTGATCGCCCTTCCGGTCGCCGTCGTACTGGCCGGGCTCTGTGGATACGTGCTGACGAAACCCGCCCTCGAGCCCCTTGTGACGATGGCGCAGCGCGCGCAGTTGATCACGGCTGAGCGCCTCAGCAACCGCCTGCCGGTGGAGAACCCGCACGACGAAGTCGGCCGGCTCGCCACGATCTTCAACGACACGCTCTCGCGGCTCGAGCAGTCGTTCGAACACCTGCGGCGGTTCACCGCCGACGCGTCGCACGAACTCCGTACACCCCTCACGGCGCTCCGCAGCGTCGGCGAGGTCGGGCTGCGCGGCGACCGGACGCCGGCGGCGTATCGCGAGATCATCGGCAGCCTCCTCGAAGAGGTCGATCGACTCTCCCATGTCGTGGACAGTCTGCTGTTGCTCTCTCGCGCCGAGACGGGCCAGGTCCAACTGAACGTGGAACGCGTGGAACTCGTGGACCTCTGCCGTGAAACCTGCGAGTTCCTCGCGGTCCTGGCCGACGACAAGCGTCAGACCGTCAACGTCGCCTCCGGCGGGCCGGTCCCGGTTTTCGCCGATCGCACCATCCTGCGCCGGGCCGTCGTCAATCTGGTGGACAACGCGATCAAGTTCAGCCCGCAGGAGGGCGCCATCACGGTCACCGTCGGTCGGCGGGGCCAGGACGCCGTCGTGGAGGTCACCGACCGGGGGCCGGGCATCCCGGCCGCAGATCGTGAACGGGTCTTCGATCGGTTCTACCGCGTGGACCCCGGCCGCTCACGCACCGAGGCGCAGGGCGGCTCGGGGCTTGGCCTCTCCATCGCCCGATGGGCGGTCCAGGCCTCCGGCGGCCGTCTCGTCGTCGAGAGCGAAGAGGACGCCGGAAGCACCTTCCGAATCACGCTCCCGGCCGTCGAGTAGCGGCGCCACTCCCCGAACGCCCAGCCGCGGGTTGGCGACGGCCCCCGGAGTCCGCTCCGTCGGACCGCCGGCAACGGCGCCAGGTTAACGCGACTTCAGGAAGACTTCAGTTGTGACCCGCACGGCCTGGAGGCCTAATACCACGGAACAGGTTCTCCCAACCGTGCCGGGAGCCTCGTCGTGGAGTGCCAAAGACATGAACGCAACAGCACCTGCCGGCGTCGGACCCGAGCGCGCCTCTTCCGAGCCGGCCGCGTCCCGGATCCAGCCTCCGGTGGTCGCGATCCCGCCGCTTTGGAGGCGCGTGCTCGCCTTCAAGATCCGGATCGTGCCGCTGAGCGTCTACCTGCCGTTCTTCGCGCTGATGGTCCTGTTGATGTCGAGCGGCCGGCTCCCGAAGGACATGCTGGGAGCCCTCGCGGTGATGGCGCTCCTGGGCTACCTGTGCGGGGAGATCGGCAACAGGATACCCATCCTCAAGGACGTCGGAGGCGCGCCGATCATGGCGACGTTCCTTCCCTCGTACCTCGTCTTCGCGAAGCTGCTTCCCGACGTCGCCGTCACGACCGTGACGTCGTTCATGAAGACGAGCAACTTCCTGTACGTGTACATCGCGATGGTCATCGTCGGGAGCATTCTGGGCATGAACCGGACCGTCATGCTCAAGGCGTTCGCCAAGATGTTCGTCCCGCTGGTGGCGGCGACGTTCGTCGCGACGGGCGTGGGCCTGGCCACCGGCGCGCTCATGGGCCTCCCCCTGTCGAGGACCTTCTTCTACATCGTCGTGCCGATCATGGCCGGTGGAGTCGGAGAAGGCGCCATCCCGCTGAGCATGGGGTACGCGGGCATTCTCGGGGTCGCCCAGGAGGACACGTTCGCGCAGGTTCTGCCCGTCGTGATGCTCGGCAGCCTGACGGCCATCATCCTCTCCGGCCTCCTGAAACGGCTGGGCGAGAAGCGGCCCGAACTCTCCGGGGAGGGCCGCCTGGTCAAGGAGGGAGCCGGCGACGACGAGACACGCGTCCTCGAGGCGGCGACCGAGACGCACGCGAGCCTGGATCTCTCGCAGATGGCGGTCGGCGGCGTGATGGCGCTGGGGTTCTACCTGCTCGGCGTGTCCCTGGCACCCGTGACCGGCATTCCGGGGCCGATCACCATGCTGTTCACCTGCGTGGTGGTCAAAGCGCTCGGATGGCTGCCCAGGGAGCTCGAAGAAGGCGCGTACATGATTCATCGCTTCTTCGTCGTGGGCGTGACCTTCCCGCTGCTGTTGGCCGTAGGAGTCGCGATGACGCCGTGGGCCAGCCTGGTGGCCGTGTTGACCCCGAGCATCCTGCTGACCATCGTGGCGACGGTGGTGTCCATCGTCGCGAGCGGCTTCTTCGTCGGCCAGTGGATGAAGATGTACCCGGTCGAGGCCGCGATCGTGACCGCCTGTCACAGCGGGCAGGGAGGCACCGGGGACGTGGCCATCCTGACGGCGTCCGACCGCCTGGTGTTGATGCCGTTCGCCCAGGTCTCGACGAGAGTCGGCGGCGCCGCCATGGTGACGTTTGCAATCTTCCTCCTTCGGTGGGTGACGGCAAAGTAGCGCCAGACCCCCACGGCAGCCGGAGCGGGCTCGCCGCCCGCTCCGCTGCCCGCTCCGCTGCCCGCTCCGCTCCGCTGCCGCTCACCGTGCTACCTGGACGCCGGACCGAAGACGAGCACGGTGAACGACCCGCTGACGGGGATTGGCTTGGGAGTCGCCTCGCCGGGTTTCGATGGAGGCAGCGGCTGGTAGAGACCCGACGCCACGTAGATCTTGTGGGTCACCGGGTCGAGCGCCATCGTCTTCGAACGCCACGGCGTCCGGAGCGTCTGGACCACCTTCAGTCTGCCGTCGCTCGCAACCTGAAGGATCGTCAGTGTGCCCTCGGTCTCCGCGCTGAAGATCAGGCCGGTCGCGGCGTCGAACTCGACGCCGTCGTTGCCGGTCCCGGTCGGGGCCGTGTCGAGGACGGCGCCGTTGCGGCTGTCCATGAGGATCAGCTTGCCGTTGCCACAGCCGACGAACAGCCGGTGGGACTTCGTGTCGATCGCCAGGCCGGTTGCCTCCGCGCCGGGAGCCGTCGGCCAGTTCGCGACGATGGCGTGCGTCGCCGTGTCGATGGCGACGACGACGTTCTTGTCCTGAATGGCGCTGTAGATCCGACCAGCCGCCGGATCGAGCGCCGCCAGTTCCGGCTTTCCGGGCATCGGAATCGTCGCCACCACGTTGCCGGTTCTCGCAGCGATGACCGTGGCGGAGTAGGCCGTGCCCGCCCGATCGGCGTTGAAGGTGTATACCTCCTCCCGCGCGGGGTCGTACAGCATGGCGTCGGGGTTCTCGCCGGTCCTGATCTTCTTGATGACCCTCAGGGTCGACAGCTCGACCATCGTGGACGTGTTCTCGCTGCCGTTGCTCGAGAACCCTCGGTCGAGGGCGGGGATGGCGAGGAACCCGTGCGCACCGGGGGTATCGTCGACGCGCCCGACGACGGCGTCCTTCTCGAGATCGATGACGGCAACGAAGTTGGCGTGGGGTGCGTAGAGTCGCTTCGTTGTCGGCTCCACGGTCAGGAAGTCCCACCCTCCATCGCCGCCGATAGTGATCGCCGCCACCTTCTGGTACTGGGGCGTCTTCGCCGACCGCCCCTGGTCGGCACGAGCCGTCCCCAGGGCGAGCCCTGCGAGCACGACGCCGATGACCATGCGCTTCATCTCATCCTCCGAAAAGGGGCCGGCGTTGCCGCCCGCCCGGTTCTGCCGTCACGAGGCACCCAGCCGATCGGCTGCGACGCGTTCCACAGGGGCACCCGACGACACTCTGTTATGGCGCACGATCCGCTCGTCCACCACTGAAGATTCCTGAAGTCTGTTTAAGGAAGGCGCGCCGCCTGAACGCAAGTTCAGCGTGATTCAGCAGGTCGTCGGTTCGAGTCCGATCGCCCGCTCCATAGGATTAGGGTCCATTCCGGGGACATACGGTCGTCGTCAACGACTCTTGCGAACTCTCCGAAGTCCGTTCGGAGAACACGGCGCAGCGTTGCCGCAAACCCCGGCGGACCGCGATAACCGCCAAGGCGCGCCCGGAAGTCCGTGCAGTCAAGGCCGCCGTGCCTTGACGGCCGGGCCTTCGGGCGTAGATTCGGTCGGTCGCGGCCGCCGATTCGGTCGCAAATGCTGCCGACAAACGCCGCCCTTCCGCTCGCGGGTCGAACTCGGCTGCTTCGGCTGCAACCCAGACAGTTTCGAAGTGCTGACGTGTCCGAACCCGACCGCGAATCGCACGCGCTCTCGAGGTCGATCTTCGCGCGTGCACGCCGCGACGACTTGGTTCACCAGGCCTCGCTGACGCGGTACTGGCCGCCGCTGATGTCAACCACAAACGGCTTGATCTGCTTGGACCAGTAGGTGTCGAAGGTCTTCTTCTTCGTCCAGCCTGCAAACTCCTGGAGCTGCTGCCTGGTGTCCGCGATCTTCCAGAGCCCCGCCTCGAATTCCTCGATTCCCTTCAGGCGGTCAGCAGTCATGGTCACGTTGTGGCTCGAAGTCGGTGTCGGGTCGAGTTGAAGTCTTCTTCAAAACGACTGACAACCGCAAGGATCTCGGCGAACTCCGGCGCCTCGCCGAAGAACATGGACTCGCGCATGGCGTCGTAGTCGCGTCGCCACTGCGCGCGGCGGTCGTCGGCCGGAACGAGCCGAAGTGAGCCCGGCGCAAAGGAGGCCTGCGCGTCACGGCTTCGCCGGAAGAACACCGCGCGGTGGGCTGCTACCCGTTCGAACAGCTCCGTGTCCCGGGCTGCGCGCTCAGCAACGCCTCGCGCGATGAGGCACCAAAGGTCGTAGTAGTGCCGGGCGAGGCGGGCCTTCGGGGCGGCCGAGCCCTCGCGATACGTCTCCTCGTGGAGCAGGGCCACCTTCTCCCAGAAGGTTCGCTCAGGTGCGACGGCGTGCACGGTGAACCGGGAGTCTGACACTTCATCGGGAAGGACCTCCACGAGGTACGGCGCGATCTCCGGCTCGGCGGATGGCTCGGTGTCGGAGCGGGCGCCAAGCTCGATCTTCACGACTGGCCGGAC
>DASXVO010000085.1 GCA_036504215.1 Vicinamibacterales bacterium
TTTGGCTCCAAGGCCAGGGGCGACTCTCGGCCGGACTCTGATCTCGACGTACTCGTGGTCGTCACCGGTGATCGCGTGGGGGCTGAAGACCTGGCCATCGACATTGCGTTCGACATCAACGTCGCGAGCGATCTCTACATCTCGCCGCGCGTCGTCACGGCGGGATCCCTCACAGATCCTGTGTGGCGCACGACGTTGTTCGTTCAGACGGTCACGCGCGAGAGCGTTGCGTTGTGACGCCGGAAGCCAGTTTCCTCGCTCGGCACCGAATGGAGCGCGCCACGGCCGCCTGTGCGGAAGGCGATCTTCTCGCCGACCAACAGTCACACCGCGGCGCGATGAACCGCTACTACTACGCCGCTTTTCATGCCGCTCGCGCGCTGCTGGCGACATGCGATGTCGACTCAGCGCGTCACGCAGGCGTCATCGCACTTTTCCAGCAGCACTTCGTGAAGACCGGCAGGTTCCCTGCCGAGATCGCTCGCGCACTGCCGCGGTCGTTCGAGAAGCGTCTATCGTCTGATTACTCGGACTTCGTCGAGATCAGTGCCGAGGAAGCCGAGAAGGTGCGGAGCGAAGTTCGTGCTTTCGTCAACGCCTGCCGAGAGTTCCTGGCAAGGCCGCAGGAGTAGCGTTGCCGACCCGGCACGCGACGGGCCCGGATTCCGATGCCGCAGCCTATCCCAAGGGTCAGCGCGGACGCCCTCTGGTCGCAAGACTGTGGTCGGCGACCAGCGATGATCGCCGATTGCTGAGCGACCTCAGAATCGCATCGAGCACCAAGTCCAGATCCTTCCCCACATCTTCAGCAAGGAACCGCAACACCACGTAGCCGTTCTCTTGCAGCAACTGGTCCTTACGGCGGTCGCGCCGGTACGCGATTGGGTCCCCCAGATGCTGGGCGCCGTCCAGTTCGACTGCCAGGCGGACATCAGCGCAGAGCAGGTCGACCTCCAAGTTTCCCTGGCCGTCGAACGCAATCGGCAACCGAGCATTCAGGGTGAAACGCCCCTTGGTGTCCGACATGGTCTCGAGCCGGCGATAGAGAAAGGACTCGGTCGCGCTCCGCGCGCGGGCGGCGCCTTGTGCGTCGAGAGGCACTACTCGAGCGACGTGGACGAACAGGCTGGCGAGTGGCGTATCGACACCGTCGCGGACGAGCCGCGGTACGCTGCCGGAGTAGTCGCGTTTCCACACCGGATCTGAGGGCAGGGGGACATCGATGGGCCATCCGGGGATCGCCCGCCTCCGCCAAGGCTTCGGCGAGGTCTCGCCGAAGTTCGTCTGCACCGCCGCCGAACAAAGGCGGACACTCGCCGGCAAGAGAATACGATAGCCGATCGCTTCGTAGCCGCGGCAACGTCGGTCGAACATCCGCGCCAGCATCGGCACATTGAGATCGGCGTAGTCGTACACTCGCACCTCCCTCTTGCCGTCATGCAGGCGGTGCAGCCGACCGGCGTACTGGGCGATCTTGCCAACGATCCGTTCCTCGAGTCGGTCGAGGTGGTCGTTTTGTTCCGTCAGCACGAGCGGAGGCCGGCCGCCGTTCACCGCATCGACCACGCGGCAAGCCGGAGCCCTGCGAAGGCGGACCAACTCCGGCTGCGGTTCAGAATCCGTAGGCTCCCTGCTGTTCCAATCGCAGATATTGCCAGCCTCGTGAGCGAGAACGAGGGACTCCCGGAATCTCGACCTGTCAGCCCAACTCCTCTTCGCAGTCCGGCACCACCGAGCACCCTGAAAACCCCCTCCGCGTCGGCCAAATAAGCGTTAGACTGTTATCGCTTACTTGGCCTGCCCGTTAATAAGCAGCGCTTACTTGTGAGGTCCTGATGCGTACGACTGGCGAATACGTCGATGTCTCGACCGCCGGCGTGTCCGCGCGGGCCTTTGTACCAGCGAGCTTGCCCCCGGTTCCCGCGGTATCGATTGATGCGGCCCTTCGGTCGCGGCTGGACCGCTCGCTGCTCAAGTTGGGCCGATTGGACAGCATCTCGGCGTTCCTCCCGAACCCGGACTTGTTCCTGTACAGCTATGTCCGGAAGGAGGCCGTCGTGTCCTCGCAGATTGAGGGAACGCAGTCCTCACTCTCGGACCTCCTGCTGTTTGAAGTCTCTGCCGCCCCAGGGGTGCCGTTCGATGACGTGGTGGAGGTCTCGAACTACGTCGCAGCTCTCGAGCACGGACTGGCCCGGCTGAAGGACGGGTTTCCCCTGTCGGACCGCCTGATCCGCGAGTTGCACGAACGCCTGATGCGAAGGGGTCGTGGCGCGGAGCAGCGACCCGGCAAGTTCCGCACGAGCCAGAACTGGCTCGGCGGCGCCACACCGGCGCAGGCCGTGTTCGTGCCGCCGCCCGCCGATCGCGTCCCCGACTGCATGGCCGCGCTCGAGCGCTTTCTGCACGACATCCCAACGTCGACACCTGCCGTCATCAAGGCCGCGCTCGCGCACGTCCAGTTCGAGACGATTCACCCGTTCCTCGACGGGAACGGCCGACTGGGGCGCCTCCTCGTGCCGCTGATCCTGCACGTCGACGGCGTCCTCGATCGCCCTCTGCTGTATCTGAGCCTCTACTTCAAGCAACGGCGCGAGGAATACTACGCCCGGCTCGGACGGGTCCGAACGGACGGCGACTGGGAGGGATGGCTCGCGTTCTTCGTCGACGGTGTCATCGAGGTGGCGGAGAACGCCGTCACCACGGCCCGCCGGCTGGCCGACATGGTGCAGCACGATCGCGAACGTGTGCGCGCCATCGGACGCGGCGCGCCAACGGCCCTTCAGGTGCACGAGTCGCTCCAACGAGAGCCCGTCACGACGATTCCTCGCCTGGTCACAGCCACGAAACTGTCGGTGCCAGGCGCGACCGCCGCGCTGGAGCGTCTCGTCGCGCTCGACCTGGTGCGCGAGGTCACCGGGCGTCAGCGCGGGCGTGTCTACAGCTACGCGCCCTACGTGAGCCTCCTCAGCGAAGGCACGGAACCGCTCGCGAGGTAACGGTCGGCGCCCGGGCGCTGACGAATGACTCAACCCACTCTTCGCCGACATGCCGGATCGAACCGATTGCCTGTGGCGAGCGCCAGTGGGTCGAGGACGACAAGAGCGCGATCATTGAGCCCGCCGCCCTCACGCCGATCGAGTCGGGTTCTGCGGGCGAATCCTTCAGAGGAAGACTGATCGCAGACACGCGTTCCACGGTGTCTCCGCGCGGCCAAGGGGTGTCTGGATTCTCCACTTCAATCTCTGCGAAATTCGTGCCGTGTCCCTATTTAAGAACGTATAGCGTATACTATCAGGGACATCATGACGAGTGGCAGCAGACCCACGCGCACCGACAAACTCCAGCGACTCTACGAAGTCGCGGCCACCCAAGCCGGGCACTTCACGGCCGCCCAGGCGCGGGCGCTTGGATACAGCGCTCGAAGCCTGGTGCACCACGTAGGCGCGGGCCACATCGAGCGGATCCGCCGAGGCTTTTATCGACTCGTTGGTGTGCCGACCGCTTCACACGAGGACGTCGTGGCGGCTTGGCTGAGACTGGCTCGTCGGCACGCGGTCGTGTCGCACGAAACGGCGCTTGCCCTCTACGACCTGGCACCGTCGCGAGCCAATGAGGTCCATCTGACCGTGTCGCGGGATCGCAGACCACGAACCACTCAGGCCGCGACCGACGCGAAGATCCACACCACCACCACGCCGCTTCGCCGTGATGAAGTGGCGAGCCGCTTCGGGGTGCAGATCACCTCCCCCGCCCGAACGCTCGCCGATGTCGCCGACATTGGCACTGACCCCAGCGTCGTCATCGAAGCGACGGCCCGCGCGTTCGCGACTGGCCTCGTTTCGCCGGACGAGTTGAGTGCGGCCGTCGAGCACCGCTCGGCCCGCGTTCAACAGCTTGTCAAGCGAGCCATTCGGGAGGTAGCCGCCCGTGCGTGACTACGCGACGCCCGCTGCGTTTCACGCGGCCGTCGAAGCGACGCTGCGAGCTCGTGCGCATCGCCTCAGCGTTCCTGCCTACATTGTTCGCCGACAGGCGGCGCTCGAACGACTGATGGTGCGGCTGGCCAGAGTGGCGCCCGGTCGCTGGGCGGTGAAGGGCGGCATGGCGCTCGAGACCAGGCTCGGTGAGCGCGCACGCGTATCGGTCGATCTGGACGCGGATCACATCCAGGGCGGTGAAGCCGCCCGCGCCGACCTGCAACGCGCGGCCGTCGACGACGTGGATGATTACTTCGCGTTCGCTCTCGTCAGCAGCGATGCCCTTCAAGAAGTCGGGGTCCGTCTGGCCGTTCGGTACGGACTCGAGAGCTCGCTCGCAGGACGACCCTTCGAGCCAGTCCAGGTGGACGTCACGATTGCGCCACCCGAATTATGGGACGCTCAACCGGCGCAACGACCTGGCCTGCTCGCCGGCCTTGGGCTGGCCCCCATCACTCTCATGTTGGTGCCGCTGGAGCGCCACGTCGCCGAGAAACTGCACGCCTACACTCGGACCTACAAAGGCGGCGGAAACACCAGGGTCAGGGACATCGTCGATCTGCAACTCATTCGGGAACACGAGCACGTCGACCCGGCGGCGCTCCGTGACGCGATTCGGCACGTATTCGATCGCCGGGCGACGCACATCGTGCCCGAGCGCCTTCCGCCGCCCCCGCGCGCACTGCGCGTGGCGTATCGCCGAGAAGCAGAACGGGTCGGCCTCCTCGCGTCTCTCGACGAGGCATACCTGGTCTTGGCTGATTGGCTGGATCCTGTGCTGGCCGAGATTCATCAGCCCGACACCGAAGGCAAGAGGCCACGTAGGCGTTGACGCCGCCCGGGGCCGTTCGATGTCTCGCCAGCACGCCGGAAGTGGAGGTGGCGGATTCTCCACTCCCATTCATCTCGCGCTCCCCCTCGAGAGCGTGAAGGCGTGATTCGTGGACGACAATTCCCGATGTCTGCCCAGCGACCTCAAGCAGGTTCCGTCGGACCGGGCCTGCGTCGCAGCCGGATGGCCAGCCACACGGCCGCCGCGCCCAGCGCGAGGATCGCGACCAGGACGAGGTGGCCGAAGCCGGGTGTCCGATCGAGGACGAACCGGTCGGGCCGGTCCGGGTCGACAAAGCACGTCGTGATCGTGCCGGAACGGTAGGGCGCCACCAGCCTCTCGGCCCGGCGGCTGACGAAGATGTGGCTGTCTGACCAGAAGCCCAGCGCCGTCACCCATGTCCGGCCCGAGCGGTACCGCGTCACCGCCTGTGGAGCGTAGGAGCCGCTGCGGGCCTTCGTCCCGCGGCCGCCGCTCGCTGGCGGTTCGTAGGCGGCAACCGCGTCCACGACGGTGCACGAGACCGGCTCCCACGACCGGAGCATCGCGATGTCGGTGACGAGCGTGCGGGTGCCGTCAACCGCGAACAGGCCGCCGATCGTCAGGGTCGCGAACACGGCAACCGCACCGCCGGCGGCGAGTCCCGCCGCCATCGGCAACCCTGCCACGCGCCTGCGCAGCCAGACCCAGAGGCCGATCGACACGCACAGCGCGCCCAGCAGGACGCACTCGTACGGCCCTACGATGACCGGCCCGACGCGCACGCCCCATCCGGGCCGGCTTCCGCGGGCCTCCCCGACCTCGACGGTCTCGGTGCGGTGGACCGCCAGGGATTCTCCGTCCCTGGCCGCGGCGACGGTCAGTTGCAGTCCTGAACCGTACATCCAGCGCGGCGCGACCACCGAGAACTCGACGCGGCGGTCGCCGCGCGCGGGGATCGTTCCGCGCCAGGAGACCCGACGCTCGCCCGGATCGAACCGGACGTCCGCGCCCTCGGCGGCGCCGCCGAAGAGGAACCGGTCGCCCATCTCCGCCGAGACCGAGACGTCGACCGGTTCGTCCGAGGTGGACCGGACGACCATCGCCACCGCGATCGGCTCGCCCGCCGGGGCGCGCCTGGGAACGACGAGCTCCGACCTGGCCAGCGTCGGGTCCTCCGGCGACTGGGCGGCAGGCGTGCCGGGCGCCTGGAGAACGGCCAGCGTGACGAGGAGGGAAATGCGCGTCAGGGATCGGCGGCTTTGTGAAAGCACGGAGAACCTCGCCTTCCGGCCGGACCGCGCGGCGGCACGCCGGATTGAGAGCACACGAGTGTCTTTGCCAACCATGTTGTTCATCCTGAGCGCTCTGGAACGAATGGTGTTGCTCCACAGCCGTCCACTTCAGAGGAGGCCCCGGATGAAACTCTATCGTAATACCAATGGATGTAGACTGAACGACGCCTCATCGGGACGGGCGCCACGGTGATGGAGAACTCTGGCCCGGCATCCGTCCGATTGGTGATCGCCCTCCGAGGAGCCGTATGACTCGTTCCTGCCTCTCCTGCGTGATTCTCGCCGTGTTGCTGTTCCCGGCGCTCGCGGACCACGTCGGACGGCTCGACGCCGTCGGCGCGGGCTCGTCGGTCGAGCGCCTCAGGCCGGCGCTGCCGAGGATTCCCGGCCGCACGTTCAGGCTCGCGGACTTCGGTGCCGTGGGTGACGGCAAGACGCTCAACACCGAGGCGTTCAGCAAGGCCATCGCCGCCGTTGAGAAGGCTGGCGGCGGCAGGCTGGTCGTGCCGAAGGGCGTCTTCCGCACTCGGCCCTTCACGCTCTGCTCGAACCTCGATCTGCACCTCGAGGCCGGCGCGGTGATCCAGGCGCCGGATACCTTCGAGGCCCTCGGCCTGCCCGATCCCCGCACGCTCACGTCCCAGGCCGAAGTGGCCGCGAAGGTGAAGGTGCCAGCCCCCCTCATCAGTGGCCGGAATCTCCACGACGTGGCCCTGACCGGCTCCGGGACGATTGACGGCAGCGGCCGCCACTGGTGGGAATGGTCCGAGCGCGCGGCGCGCGCCGTGGCCGGCACCGAGCCGGGGCGGGTCGTCTATCCGCGCCCGAACCTCGTGGTGATCAACGGGTGCGAGCGTCTCCACGTCGCCGACCTCACCCTGACCAACTCGTCGAAGTTCCACCTGGTGCCGAGCAACATCACCGACCTCACGATCGAACGCATCAAGGTTCGCGCGCCGTTCGACGCGCCCAATACCGACGCCATCGATCCCGGTCCGGGCACGAACTTCCTGATCCGGGACTGCGACATCGACACGGGCGACGACGACATCGTCATCAAGAACGGCGGGACGAACATCCTGATCGAGAACAACAGGATCAAGCACGGCCACGGCATTTCGATCGGATCGGGCACGACCGCAGGCATCCACCACATGCTCGTCCGCCACTGCACGCTCGAGGGCACGGACAACGGCATCCGCATCAAGTCGATGCGTGGCGCCGGCGGTCCGGTTGACGACATCCGGTACACCGACATCAGGATGAAGAACGTTCCGAATGCCATCGTGTTCATCCTGGACTACGTCGACAACAACCGCCCCGACTTCAAGGGCGATCCAACCAGGGTCCCCTCCATCCGGGACGTCCTCATCGACAACGTGACGATCGAGGGCTCGGAGAATGCCGGACGGATTGTCGGCCTGCCCGACAGCCCGATCAGGGGCCTCACGTTTCGCAAGGTCCGGATCACGGCGGAGCACGACCTCGTCATCAAGGACGCCGACCCGCCCGTGTTCGACCGCGTGACCCGCACCATCAAGAAGGGCGTCGCTCCTGCCCGCGCCAGGATCATCGAATAGTACCTGATGTGGTAGTCGCTCCAGGTGTTGGTGACTTCGGTGGGGTAGAGTTCCTTGCCACCTGCCGAGGTATGCGCGGGGGGATCGGACGGCCTGCCGATCTGCACGACTCCGACCCCTGCAACGGCGGAGTGGGCGCAAGCCACGACCAGCGTCGCGACGCACATGACGGAACCGTACTGCATGGATACCCTTTCGGTGATGGACACGTCCATCCCGGCCAGGCATTCCGCCGCAGGGATTCGCGCCAATTGTGACCGATCGGGGAGAATGCGGGATGAACCCGCGAGATGGCGAGATGGCGTCCGAGCGCCTGGAGGCACCATGGCATTCATGCTACTGGATCTGATGTGGCAGTTCCTTTGGAGGTGAGGGATGCATTCGATGAAAGTCTGCATTGTCGGGGCCTCTGGGAAACTCGGCAGGCACATGGTGCAGCACGCGCTCGACCGGGGCTACGAGGTGGTTGGCGTCTGTCGCGAGCGCAGCGTAGGCAAACTCGACGCGTTCAAAGGGCGCATCACAGTCGTCCCCGGCGGTACGAACGACCGCGAGGTCATCAAGAAGGCTGTCGCAGGGTGTGACGGGGTGCTCACCGTGCTGGTTCCTTGGGGAGTTCACCAGTACTCGTCGGGGACGGCCCAGGCGGTACTCGACCACGCGCGTCCGGGCGCGCGGCTGATCTTCTCCTGCGGCTGGCACATTACGCGGGACGGCCAGGACGTGTACTCGCGGACCTTCAAAGCGGCCGTGAAGGTCGTGGGCTGGCTCGCGCGGCTGGTTCGCGCGGTGGAGGTCGACGACCAGGTGGAGGCGTGCCGGCGGGTGTTTGCCAGCAACACCCGGTGGACGGTCGCGCGCGGGAGCGACCTTGAAGAGGGCGAGAGCCAAGGCCTGCCCGTGTGGAGTCGGCACGTGGGTGATCCCATCCTCGAGAGCAATATGACGCGCCGCGTGGACTTCGCCCTATTCATGGTAGAGGCCCTCGAGAACGACGAGTTGGTCCACGAAGCCCCGGCAATTGTCGGATGCCGCACACCCTCGGCGCTCGCACACGCCGCTGCTGTTGGGCCGGGCCATGACCGCTGAACGGTCCGGCGACGGCCTCCCACGCGACTTCAGCACAAACCGCTTCACGCTCGCGCTGGCGAACGGAAACTGACGGTCGTCGCCAGCGCCGCCGTCGCGGTGATCGGCATCACACCCCGAACTTCGTGGAGACCGGCGTGGCAGCCCCCGACTGCTGGCTGAGGGTTCACTCGCCCCCTGGTGCACGCCGATCCACAGTGGCTTCGCGACGGTGAAAGCCCCAGGTCGCGCCTGTTTGTCCGCTTGGCGCCACGCGGCTCGGCCTGGTCAGGCAACTGCTCACCGAAAGCGCCGCAGGCCCCATCGCCGCGGCGGTGGCGCCCGTCCTCACCTGGGGGCTGCTCGGGGTGGCCGTGACGCTGGTGGCAGAGGCGCCGACTCCCGAGTATTGCCGGTCAGCTACATGGTCGCCCGGCGCACGCGTCAAGTCGGCATCCGAATGGCCCTCGGCGCGCGGAGGCACGACGTCGTTCCGGGCCGCGAGCACTCCCGTGATGTCCGTCTCGCCCGGTCGTCACGGTCGCGCGTGACGGCGGTCCAATCAGCGGAACAACAGCGGCGCTGCGTCGCGCAGGTTCATGCGCCAGATCGGCCAGGTGTGGTCGTCGCGCCGGCCCGGCCACATCGATTCATAGTCGGTACGTGCGTATTCGTGCTTGATCCTGCTGGCCGTCAGGAACTTGTCGAAGGCGTCGCTGGCATCCACCAGGTGGTCCTTCGTTCCGCAGAAGATCATGAGCATCTTCATCTGCTGGTTGGTCTTCTCAGGGTTCGCGATCAGGTCCGCGAACATCTTCTTGTAGATGTCCTCGGGGTAGCGGATCGCGGGCGAGAGTCCGATCACCGTCGCGAACAGGCCCGTGTTCTGCAGCCCGAAGCGCAGCGTCTGCCCGCCGCCCATGGAGAGCCCCATGATGGCCCGGTTGTCGCGGTCCGTCAGCGTGCGGTAGTGCGAGTCCACGTAGGGGACGACCTCCTTGTACAACGCCCGCTGCAGCATGTCGTTGTTCTTCTCGCGGTCGATCTGTGAATCCGCCATGACGTGCCCGCGCGGCATCACGATGATCATCGGCTTCGCCTTGCCCGCCGCGAGCAGGTTGTCGAGGATGAAGTTGGCCCGGCCTTCCTCCACCCATCCGCCTTCGAGATCGCCCGAGCCGTGCAGCAGGTACAGCACCGGGTACTTCTGACTGCCCGTCGAGTACCCCGGAGGCGTGTAGATCCAGAGCCTGCGCGTTTCTTTCAGCAGCTCGGAGGGGTAGAAGTTGATCTCCACCTTGCCGTGCGGCACGGGCGTTTCGGCGTAGAAATCGGGGTAGCCCGGCATGAGAAAGCGGTTGTTGTTGCCGCGCGGCCCCACCTTGGCGCCGGTATTCCTCTGGTCCATGGTGGGCGCGCCGTCCACCATGTAGAGGTAGGTGTAACCGTCGGGGCGCAACCCGCTGAGGCTCGCGCTCCACACGCCCCGGTCGTCCTTGGTCATGGGAAGGAACCTCTTCCCGGCGACCGTGATCGCCTCGCCCCGCACCTCGACCTTCTGTGCCTGCGGTGCGTACATGCGGAACGTGATGACGCCGTCCTTGAACTCCACAGGGTTGAACTGCGGGACATCCTCGGTCGGATCAACGGCCGCACCGGGACGGGGCGTCTGGCCGAACGAGACGGCCGCAACGAAAACGATGGCGAGACCCAGGAACCACGATCTCTTCATGAGTGCCTCCAGGCCGGATCACCGCTTCCCATGGTCTCGGCCCGGCTCACACACCTCGCTGAGACCACGGGAAGCGCCAGGGCGTGCCTACTTGAAGAGCAGTTGTGCGTAGTCGCCCAGGAAGTCGCGCCAGAGGAACCAGTAGTGCCTGCCTGGGATTTCCTTGTAGGACGTCTTGATGCCGGCGGCCTTCACAGCGGCCTCGAGCTCGATCGTGCGATCGCGCGCCTGGTCGGTCGTGCCGGCGCCGGTCCAGTAGAAATGGAGTCCGCCGGCCTTCATCGCGGCCAACTGCTTCGTCATGGTCTCGTCGATGCCGCCGCGGAGGCCCGAGCTGAACACGGCGATCCATCCGAACACGAGCGGGTTGTTGGTGGTGGCCATGATCGTGTGGCCGCCGCCCATCGACAGCCCGGCAATGGCGCGGTTGTCCTTGTTGGCGATGACGCGGTAGGACTTCTCGACGAACGGAATCACGTCCTTCACGAGGCTGTTCGGATAAGACCCCACGTACGGCTGCGCCGGCCGGGGCGGCTGTGCCGCCTGTCCGGCGGCCTGCGCGGCAGCCTGGATCGGCGGGGGCGCCGGCGCCACGACCTGCTGCGGAGCCGGGGTCGGGCCGTAGCCGAAGCCCTGTGACACGGTCTGAGTGGCGTTGCCGTTGGGCATGACCACGATCATCGGCTTGATCTTGCCGGCCGCGAGGAGGTTGTCCATGATGATGGTGGCGCGGCCCATGGTGGTCCAGGCGTCTTCGTCGCCGCCGCCGCCGTGCAGCAGGTAGAGCACCGGGTACTTCGCGGTCGAGGTCTTGTAGTCGGGCGGCAGCCACACGTACATGCGCCGCCGCTCCTGGTTCAGCGTGGGCGAGGGAAACCAGACCTGTTCCACGGTTCCGTGCGGGACGTCCTTGAAGTCCCACAGCGCGGATTCCGGTCCGGAGACCATCAGCAGGTTGTCGTACCGGTTGCCGTCGCGCTGCGTCTCGCCGTTGCTCGGATCGAGGGCCTTCACGCCGTCGGCGAGGAACCAGTAGCCCCACAACTGCGGAGCCATCGGCCCGATCGTCACCGACCAGACACCGGCATCGTCCTTCTTCATCTTGATGTCGGTTCCGCCGTCCCAGCTTCCGTTGAGCGTGACCTCCTGGGACTTCGGCGCGAAGAAGCGGAACGTGACGGTTCTGTCAGGGTGGATGTCCGGCGACAGCAGGCGCGGTGCGGCCGGCCGGGTCGCGGCTCCAGGGTCGGGCTGGGCAAACGCGACGGATGCGGTGAAGAGCGCGATGACGAGCGCTCCGATCCCACTCGAGCGACTCAACGTCATGAATCCTCCTCGTTGAACGAATAGGGGCAATGTTCTTGCCTATCGGAACAGCATCGCTGCCATGTCGGCGAGCGAGTGACGCCAGACCTTCCACTCGTGCTCGCCCGGGTATCGCTTGAACGTGAGGTTGATCCTGCGCGCGCGCAAGTCCGCTTCGACCTTGGTGAGCGCGTCGATGCGGTTGTCCTCCGTGCCGCACGAGAAGAAGAGCAACTCGAGCCTCTTATTGGTGGCGGCGGGGTCGGCGAAAAAGCCCGGGGAGACCT
The DNA here is from genome assembly GCA_036504215.1 of Vicinamibacterales bacterium. Classification (NCBI taxonomy): domain Bacteria; kingdom Pseudomonadati; phylum Acidobacteriota; class Vicinamibacteria; order Vicinamibacterales; species Vicinamibacterales bacterium. The sequence continues at coordinate 12,059 of DASXVO010000085.1, forward strand.
GTTCCAGGAGGTTCGCCCCGGGGACCACGCCGTTCACCGCGCGGCCAAAAGTCCCAGAGCTCATGATGCCCACCGATGCGAAGACGTCGAGCCGCTTCAGCCCGACGTTCGTCGCAATACCGGAGCCCATCGACAGGCCGGCGATGGCCCGGTTCTCGCGACCGGCCAGCGTGCGGAAGTGGTTCTCCACGAAGGGAACGATGTCGTTCACGATGGCCCGCTCGTGGGGCGCGAATTCCGTATTGCCACTTCCCACGCCGGGAGGTGGAGCGGTGCGCGGCCCGGCAGCGTCCAGCGAGGCCAACTCGTTCCAGTACGCGTTCGGCATCACCACGATCATGGGTCTGGCCTTGCCCTGCGCGATCAGGTTGTCCATGATCACGTTGGCAACACCCATCTCCGGCCATGCCGCTTCGTCTCCTCCGCTGCCGTGCAGCAGGTACAGCACGGGGTACCTGGTTGTGCCCTCCTCGTACCCTGGCGGAGTGTAGACGAACATCCGGCGCGCGGCTTTCAACTCCGCCGACCGGAACCACGTCGTCGTCACCGTTCCATGGGGCACGGCCCGCGGCTGGAACACCGCAGACGCGTCGCCGGGCACGAGCACGGTGTTCATGAATCCGACGCCGTCGCGCACGACGTTGTAGTTGCGCGGATCGAGCGTCCTGACTCCGTTCACCGAAAAGGTGTACGCCCACAGCTCGGGCTGGAGCACCGACGTCGTCACGGTCCAGAGACCTGACGCGTCCCTGGTCATCGCCAGGTCGCGACCGCCCTGCCAATTCCCTTGCACCAGCACCTCTGCGGCTTTGGGCGCGAGGAGGCGGAACGTGATCCGGCCGTCTGCGAGCACCTCTGGAGAACGGACCGCCGCCTGGGCCTGGCCGCCCCGGGTGCCCACCGACGTCGCAGGCGGCTCCTGTGCCACCAGGCCCGTGGAGAGAACCGTGGACAGAACGACGATTGCACCTGTCGCGTGAATCAGCCTCATAGGTGTCCTTGTCTTCTATTTCGAAGCCGGCTGGAACAGCCTCGGCAGCAGATCCTTCAGTGACACGCGCCAGACCGGCCACTCGTGGATGTATCCCGGGAACTCCATGAGCGTGTACTTCATCCCTTCGTCCTTCAGGACCTGCTTCACCGCGGCGTGCGCGGCCTGCAGAGTGTCCGCCGTGCCGATCGAAATGTACAAGAGTCGCAACTTGTCGTTCGCGCTGGAATCGAGCTGTGGCAGGAGGGCGGCGAACTTCACAGGATCGATGGACCGGGCGATGTCCGGTCCCTTCAGGCTTGCAGCATTCGGGGGAGGCGGAACATCGATCGCGGCACCCGGCATGACGGGATAGCCTCCGCTGAAGGCGGCCACCCACGCGAACAGGTCGAGGTTGTTGAACGCGACGTACATGGTCTGGGCGCCGCCAACCGACAGACCTGCGATGGCTCGGTGCTCCCGGTCCGTCCGGGTCCGGTAGATCTTGTCGATGAACGGAACCAGGTCCTTGACCAGGCTCGCGGGGAAACGACGGAACCGGCCCGGATCCTGATTCGCCGGGAGCGCGGGCGGGGCGGGCACCAAATCGGGGGCGGCGATCCGCGTCGTGTTCCCGTTGGGCATCACGACGATCATCGGCTGTGCTTTGCGCTTGGCGATCAGGTTGTCGAGAATCTGGCTGGCCCGGCCGCAGGACGACCAGGCATCCTCGTCGCCGCTTCCACCGTGGAGCAGGTAGAGCACGGGATACCGCTCGGTCCCGTTTTCGTACCCGGCCGGCGTGTACACATAAGCACGGCGCGTCTCGTTCACGGCTGGAGAGGGATACCACTGCAGTGACACCGTTCCGTGGGGGACGGCGTTCACGATGTAGTCCGCCGATTCCGGCCCTGGCACGAGCAGCGTGTTTTCGATCTTGTCCGTGTTGCGCCGCGTATTGACGTTGCGTGGATCCAGGGTGGTCACACCGTTGACGCTGAACGTGTAGATCCAGAACTCGGGCTTCAGCGGACCGACGGTGGCCGACCAGACGCCCTTGTCGTCCTTCACCATCGGAGTCGTGGTGCTGTCGATGCCGCCCGGCCAGTCCCCGGTGACGGAGACACTCGTGGCGCCCGGTGCGAGCAATCGGAAGGTCACGCGTCCATCCGGCAGAACCTCGGGAGAGACCACCCGTGGGGGGCCCTGCCTGGGTGCCTGCGCCGTCACCACACCAGTGGAGAGAAGAAAGCCGATCATTGCCGAGGCGAAGATCTTCATGAAGTTCTTCGGAGCGGATCGCGAATGAAGGGTCCCCGGGAAGGGAGAGAGACCGGCAGTCCCCCGCCCTCCCCGGGACCAGATCACGGCGGGCGTCAGAACTGGAAGCGGGCCAGCAACTGGATCTCCCGCGACGGCCGGGCGGACGCCACCGTCCCGAACCCCGACTTGTTCACGAGGTTGCCGGCAGAGTCGTACGCCAGGTTCGTCGGCGTCGGGTCGGCGTAGCTCTTGAGAATGAGCGTCGAGTTGACCGTCAGGAACTGGTCCGTGTTGAGCGCGTTGAACAGGTCGACCCTCAGTTCCAGCCGGCGTTTGCCGCCGAGCGGGACGAACTTGCTCACCGAAAGGTCGAGGTTGTTCTGCATGGGGCCGGCGAGGTAGTTCTTGCCCGATTCGAGGCCGACGCTGCCCGCCTTGGGCACCGCGAAGGCGTCCACGTTGAACTGCCTGTAGGGATCGCTGCTGTGCCCGCTGCCGGGATCCCCGACGACCAGCAACCGTGCCCCTTCGAGCCCCTGCGTGCCGGTGAGACCGTAGGCCGAGAGGCCTTGAATGGTGAAGGTGGGCGTGTAGGGCACGCCGGACACCAGGCGGTAGACTCCCGAGATCTGCCAGTCGTTGGCGAAGGCGCCGAGGGTGCGGTCGCTCGTCACCTTCGGTGTCTGCCAGACGAACTGCGCGATGAAGTTGTGACGCCGGTCGTAGTCGAGCAGGGCGTAATTGGCCTGGGCCTGGTACTGGTCATTGCGGGGGAACCCGACCACGTTCGGGTTCGGGTTGTTGTTGCCCGCCGGCAGGTCGATGCTCGACGTGCCCATCGCCTTGCTGAGCGTGTATCCGAGCGAGAACAGCAGGCCCTGGTGGAACCGACGGTTGAACGACATCTGCAGCGAGTTGTAATCCGCGTACGCGCTGGTGTCGACCATGAAGATGTTGCCGTAGCCCTGGTACGGCCGGAGGAGGTCGACCGGCAGAGCGGTGGCGCCAGGAATGCTGCTGGCCTTGAGCGTCGGATCCTGGTTCTGCGGCAGGAAGGCGGCCCCGTAGCTCGGCGCGTTGATGTTCTTCTGCGTGTGCTGATGGCGGCTCTTCGTGCCGACGTACGACACGTCGACCACCGAATGCCACGGCAACTGGACCTGGACGCCCACGTTGTAGGCGTAGACTCGCGGGAACGTGCCGTCCTGCTGGAACGCGAACAGGGTGGGCGGGGCGACCAGGGCGCTGTTCGCGTTGATGTCCTGCAGCCTCCCGTAGAAGAGCGTTGGCTGAACAACCGTCGGTGGCTGCTCGATCATGCCGTACACCGTGTCGCCCATTGGCCGGTTGTAGAACACACCGCCGCCGCCGCGCACGACGATCTGCTGCTTGCCGGTCACGTCCCACGAGGCGCCAAACCGCGGCGCGACCTGGATCCCGGCGTTCTGGTAGAGGTACTCGTCGATGCCGTTCGTCCCGGCCTGGAAGAGTCCGTTCTGCAGCGATCCCGAACCCGGGACGATGCGGCCGATCGCGGCGGCGGGCTGGACCTGGCCCGTCACCTTGTCGTAGGCCACGCGCACGCCGTTCACGACGGCCGGGTAGTAGAGGCGCGGTGCCGAACTCGGGGTGTACTTGTCGGGCAGGAAGTTGGAGGTTTGGTTCTTCGTGTCGTGCGTCTGCTGCATCCAGTAGAAGCGGACCCCGTAGTCCAGCGTGAGGCGATCCCCGGCCTTCCAGTTGTCCTGCAGGTACCACTCGACGTTGTTGTAGACGTAGTTCCCCTCCACCCACTGCGCCGCCTGGCCGTAGGTCTGGTAGATGCCGAGCGCCGCGTTGGCGAACGGGTATCCGCTGTCCAAGGGGTTCGATGCGTCGTTCTGGAAGCTGATGTTCCCGTTGGCTGCCGCGCGGCTGCTCTGTGGCTTGAGGCTGTGGCTGAAGTACACGCCGGCCTTCGCCGTGTGCTGGCCGAACGTCTTGGTGATGCTGCCGGCGAGGTCCTGCGTGGGGTTGGCGTTGATGAACGGCGCGTACTCGGTCTGGTTGGTCGGCGAGAAGCTGGTGCCGACTCGGCCGTTCCAATTGAACCGCGGCACCATGTCGAGCTGCACCGCCGCGGGATAGAGCATCGGCAGCGCGGAGAGGCCGTACGCCGTCTTGTTGTACTGGTCGGGGTACAGCGGCATGTTGGTGAACGCGTTTCGCGCCCGACCGTAGGTGAGCTCCAGGAATGTGGTGTTGTTGAGCGTGACCGCCGACGTCACCGACACTCCCCGGTTGTTCCGCTGGTCATCCTTCAGGCCAAATTGAGGGAGGTTCGTCCCGTAGCCGGTCGTGCCGCCGCCATAGGGCTGCATGTTCGTGCCGACCGTCTGCAGCAGCTTCCCGTAGATGCGCCAGTTGGCGCCCGGCATCCAGTCGAGCCGTATCAGGTCCTGGCGGCGCGGCGTCTCCTGCGGGTCCTGCGAAACGTAGTTGTAGCCCTGCGAGATGGTCGATGAGCTGTTGGCGGCCGGGTACATCTTCAGGATGTTGAGGCCCACCTGGTAGATCTTGCTCGCCGGAACCTTCCCGAGGACGCCGCCGTCCTGGAAGCAGCCGCGGGTGTCCGTCGGACTGCACGGCAGACCGGTCGTGTAGTCCCTGATGTAGGGGTAGAGCGCGCCGGCACTGTCCCGCGTCTGCGAGAAGTCGCCATTCCGCTCGAGGTCGGTCGGGACGCGCACGCGCTGCGGCACGGTCTGCGCGATGAGACGCTTCTGGAACTCCTGGTTGACGAAGAAGAACAGCTTGCTCCGGCTCTTGTTGAAGCCGCCCGGCAGCAGCACGGGGCCGCCGATCGAGTAGCCGAAGTCGCGCTGCTGCAGCGGCGGAACAGGCTGTGGCGGGGTCGCTTTCTCGTTGAACCAGGTGTTGGAGTTCAGGTCGGAGTTCCGGCGTACGAAGTAGAGGGAGCCGCGGAATTCGCGGCCGCCGCTCTTGGTCACCGCGGTGACCTGCGCGCCCGCCGACCGCCCGTACTCGGCCTGGTAGTTCGACGAGAGGACCTTGATTTCCTGGACGGCATCGAGTGAGAGCGACACGGACGGCCCCTGGTTGCTGCCGGTGTCCATGCTCGTGATGCCGTCGATCTGGACGTTGTTCTGGTTCGCGCGCATCCCGTTCGCGTTCATCGAGTTCGACTGCGCGCCGAGAGCCCCGACCGTCGACGCCGTGTTCACGATGCCGGGGGCGTTGAATGCCAGCCCGAAGAAGCTGCGCCCGTTCACCGCGACGCTCTGCACGACCTCGCCCTCGACGCTGAACGACCGTTCGGCGCTCGTGGTCTGCATGTCCGTGGCCTTGGCGGCGACGGTGACCGTCTCCGACAGGGCGCCGACCTCGACCGTCAGGACGCCGAGGCTCTTCTTGTCGCCGGCGTTCACCTGCAAGCTCGCCACCTCGAGGGTTCTGAACCCCTCCATCGTCACCTTGATCTTGTAGGTGTCGGCCGAAACGGTCGGGAAGACGAAGTATCCTTCGTGGTTCGACACCACCTCGATCGCCGTGCCACGAGTCACGCTGGTCAGCACGACGGTGGCACCGGGAATGACGCCCCCCTGGGCGTCCTTGACGCTCCCGAACACCGACGCGCTGGTGATCTGCGCGTGTGCGGCATGCCAGCCACCTCCGAGTAGGACCAGGGCGACGGCCAACGCCGCCAGCCGCGCCTTCACATCACGTCGCATGAAATGACTCCTTGCTGGGGAACACCGGCTGTTCACAGTCGCAAGCACTGCACGGGGAACCGTAGGTCTCCGCCTCGCGAGAACCCGTTCGGCACGGCCGCGCGTGCCGTCGCCGGGCGGATCCGTTCACGTTCCGCTGGTCAACTTCCGCAGTTCGCGGTCCGGATCGAACTGCACGGCGCAGGTGTCGTCGAACACCATCACCTCGCCCGCGTCGGGGCTGAAGGCGGGCCATTTCGGCAGGCCCGGGTGGTTCGGGTTGCCGGTGCGCGCGAAGGCGATCCACGCATCGCTCATCCGCCCGGCCAGCTCCCTGGCCTCGGGCGAGCCGCCCGTCATGGCCGCGCACCGGTCCGTATTGTCGAACACGAATGGCAGCTCGCTGCAGTGAAACGCCCGCGGCCGGCCGTCGAGAATTGGCGTCTGCCACGTGAACCAGTAGAGGAATGCCGGCGCCGCACCGAGCGCCCGCTTGCGCGTCGCCTGCACGATGGCGTTGTGGCGTTGCGCTGCGGCCGACATGCGCGAGAAGACGTCCGACGGCCTCGCGCCTGGCATCGCACGCCGGTAGGCGGCGACGGCCTGCGCCCCTTGCCCACCATAGGCGGCCGTCGCCCGCGCCTGCAGCTCCTGCTCGGTGATGGCCTCGACACCCGGCGTCTGGATCTCGTTGCCGAACTCGTTCAGGGTCGAACCGATCAACATCGGAATGTCCGCGGAGACGGCGGGCGCAACCGGGTCGAACGGGTGATGCGGGACGTGCTTGCCGTCCACGACCGCCGCGAGCCCGGCGCGGTCGGCAGCGACGAGCCGGGAAAGCCCCCCGGGCCGGCCGGCCGGCCCCATCTTGCGCTGCGCCGCCTGCGCAGCCTCGAGCAGGTGCGCGTGTGGCATTGTGTGGAGCTGGTCAACTTGCGACGCCGAGAGCCCGAGTTCCGCCAGGGTGAGCGCGGCAAGCTTCGCCGCGCTCTCGGCCGGCACCATCCGAAGTCCGGACCCGCTGTGCACCGCAGCCCGGTGGAACAGCCCTCGCGCCGCCGGCATCGCCATGACCGTGCTCACCTTTGCGCCACCGCCCGACTGCCCGAAGATCGTCACATTGCCGGGATCGCCCCCGAAGCTGGCAATGTTGTCGTGCACCCATTGCAGGGCGGCGACGATGTCCAGCATGCCGGCGTTCCCGGAGTCCGCGTAGCGGCTGCCGCAGGCGCTCAGGTCGAGGTAGCCGAGCACATTCAGTCGGTGGTTGAGCGAGACGACCACGACATCGCCGCGCCGGCTGAGGCGCTCGCCGTGATACGCCTTCAACTCCTGGCCCGAACCGGCGAGGAACTGGCCCCCGTGGATCCACACGAGCACCGGCCGCTTCTTGTTGTCGTTCAGCCCCGGCGTCCAGACGTTCACGCGCAGGCAGTCCTCACCGGGCTGCCCGTCGTCCCACTCGAAGACGAATGCCTCTTCGTCGTTCTTCCAGCCCGTGCGTGGCCCTTGCGGGCACGTCGGCCCGTAGTACATCGCGCTACGGACGCCCGCCCACGGCACCGGCTTGGACGGAGGCGCGAAGCGGGCCTGCCCTTCCGTGGACGCGGCGTACGGAATGCCCCTGAACGTGAGGATGCCGCCGCTGACGAACCCCCGAACCTTCCCTGCTGCGGTCTCGACGACGGCCTTCCGATCGGAGGCGATGACGAGCGGAGCCGCCGCGGGGGCCGGTGCCTGCGCCAACGCGGACACCGGCGACGCGGCGCACACGGCCGCCGTGCCCGCGATGGTCACGGCCCCGGCCAGAACGTCGCGACGGCTCGGCAGCGACTGATCGTCCATGTGGTCGTTGTCCTTCTTCTTCAACAAGGAGGTGAGTCGGTCGGCGCGACCGAGAGGTCGGCGGCCAGGAATGTGGAGCGTCATGACGCGCACCTGTTTACACTGATACGGAGGCGTTCGTTAGCGGTTTGTTACGAGCCGGACCCTGCTGTCACGAGCCGGTCACCAGTTTGCGAGCACTCGCGCTACTCTTGCTGAGCGCTGAGCGCGACGCGGTGCCAGGCCGGAGACAGACTTGTCCGGGTGACGTTCGAGTACAGGGAACGGGGACACGATGCTACGCTCGATCGTCGAAGCGCTTCCGGGCCGGGTCGCGGCGACGGATCCTCCCGTCGAGGCGACCGGAGTCGTGCCCAGGCGCCGTCCCCCGCGCTGGCTGCTGGTAGCCGGGTTCTGGACCCTGGTCGTGCTGGTCTACTCGACCCGGATGATGCGGGTCGCCCCGTCCGCGTGGGTCCCGATCTCGTGGTTCGAGTCGCTGAAGATCGCCGCGGCCCAGTGGTACACGTGGGGCCTGCTGTCGTTCGGCATCTACTGGGTGAACCGGAAGCTGCCCTTCGGGAAGGACGCCCTCGTACGGCGTCTGCTGTGCCACGTGCCACTCAGTCTCGCCTTCACCGTCGGTTACACCTACGTGAACTACGGCGCAACGCTCCTGCTCGGCACGCCCCTCGACTTGCCCTGGCTCGGACCGTCCCTGCTCGAAACTCTGACCCGCGCCGGCTACCGCCTGGGAACGTTCGTCTACTGGTCAATCGCCGCAATCTGCATGGCACTGGACTACCAGAGCGACCTGAAGGACCGCGAGGTCCGCGCCGCCGAGCTGGAGCGCCTGCTGACCGAGGCGCGCCTCGCCACGCTCCGATCGCAACTCGATCCGCATTTCCTGTTCAACGCGCTGAACTCCATCTCGGCCTACGTCGAGAGCGCGCCGCGCGAGGCGCGCCTGATGATCGAGCAACTGGGCGATCTCCTGCGGCTCTCGCTCGAACACGCGGACGAGCAGGAGGTTCCGCTCGAACGCGAGCTCATGTTCGTCGACCGGTACATGCAACTCCAGCTCGTCCGGTTCGCCGGGCGGCTCGACGTGCAGGTACGCGTAAACGACGACGTGCTGACAGCCGCCGTGCCGACGTTCATGCTGCAACCGCTCGTCGAGAACGCGATCCGCCACGGCGTCTCGAAACTCTCGACCGCGGGCTCCATCGAACTGTCGGCCTGGCGCACGGGCAGGAATCTCCGGGTACGCGTGCGGGACAACGGACCGGGCGTGCCCCCCGGATGGACACTCGACGAGCACGTGGGCATCGGCTTGGGCAACACCCGGGCGCGGCTGGAACAGCTGTACGGAAAGGGCGAGTACTCGCTCGAGGTGACGACGGACGCTGAGGCGGGTACCTGCGCGGACGTCACGATCCCCTATCACGTCGAATAGTTCTGCGGCAGGTGACGACCATGGGAAAGATCAGGACGATCGTCGTCGATGACGAAAAGCCCGCGCGGGTGCGTCTGATCGAGTTGCTGAACCGCGAGGCCGACTTCGACGTGCTCGGCACGGCGACAGACGGTCGCGAGGCGGTCGACCTGATTCGCGATATCAAGCCCGACCTGGTGTTTCTCGACGTCCAGATGCCGACGCTCGACGGCTTCGGCGTCCTGCAGGAACTCGCGCCGGACGAACTCCCGGTCGTCATCTTCGTGACGGCGTACGACAAGTACGCCATCCAGGCCTTCGACGCCCATGCGATCGATTACCTGCTGAAGCCGTTCAGCGATCAGCGGTTCGAGAGCGCCATCAAGCGCGCCCGCAAGTACCTCGAGACGCCGGAGGCTCGTGAACAGGCCGAACTGCTCACGGCGGCCACGCAGGAACGGCGGAGCGTCGACGCGCGCTCCGGCTTCCTCGAGCGGCTCGTGGTGAAGGCGAGCGGCAACGTGACGTTCCTCGATGTCGACGACGTGGACTGGATCGAGGCGGCGGGCGTGTACGTGTACTTGCACACCGGGCCCAAGGTCCATCTCTACCGATCGAGTGTCACCCAACTGCTGCAACGCCTCGATCCGCGCCGGTTCGTCCGGGTCCACCGCTCGGCCGCGGTCAACACGGCGCGGATCAGCGAGCTGCGCGGCCGGTCGCACGGCGACTTCACGGTCGTCCTGCAGAACGGCGCGGAAGTCGCCATGAGCCGCGGCTACCGCGCGGCCCTGGAATCATGGCTGCGCCAGCCGATTTGACGCCTGCCGCGCTGTTGAATTCGGCCACGTGCTGCTGCTTCTATCCCCCCACCAACGCCTTGGTAGCATGGACGTGGCCCTTGAGACCGTAGAACGCGATGTAGACATAGCAGAGGATCGGCACGAAGAACGCGTGCTGGATCCCGATCGCGTCTGCGAAGACTCCCTGGATGACAGGGACGATCGCGCCCCCGACGATGGCCATGCAGAGGATCCCCGAACCCTGGCCCGTGTGGCGGCCGAGGCCATCGACGGCGAGCGTGAAGATCGTCGGGAACATGATGGAGTTGAACAGCCCCACCGCGAGGATCGCCCACATCGAGACATGGCCCGTGGTCAGCATCGTCGTCAGCACCAGGACGGCCGCCGCGCAGGCGTTGAACGTCAGCACGCGACCCGGCCGGATCACCCTCATCACCCCCGCCCCCACGAATCTGCCGACCATCGCACCGCCCCAGTAGAACGACAGGTAGCGGCCCGCATCCGCCGCCGAGAGGCCGCCGATGTCGGACTGACCGAGGAAGTTCACAAGAAAGCTGCCGATGGCGACTTCGCCGCCGACGTACACGAAGATCGCCACCGCCCCGAGAACCAGGTGGGGGTACTTCCAGGCGCTCGGCTGATCGCCGGCCCCCGCAATCCCGTCGCCGGCCGGAGTCGAGGCCGCTTCAATCACTGGCAGTTTCAGAAACGCGAAGACCGCGGCGATCACGAACAGCGACGCCGCGAGTCCCAGGTAGGGCACCTGCACCGACGCGGCCTCTGCGAACTGGTACGCGGTCAAGTCGGATGAATTCAGCGCCGCCAGTTCTTCCGCGCTCTTGGCGGCGACCGACAAGATCAGCAACGACCCGAACAGGGGTGCCAGCGTCGTTCCCAGCGAATTGAATGCCTGCGTCAGCGTCAGCCGGCTGGAGGCCGTCTCCGGCTTGCCGAGAATGGCCACGTACGGATTGGCGGACACCTGGAGGAGCGTAATCCCCGACGCGAGCACGAACAGCGCCGTGAGGAAGATCGGATAGGACCGCGTACCCGCGGCCGGGTAGAACATCAGGCAGCCGACGCCGGCGGTCACCAGGCCGATGACGATGCCGCGCTTGTAGCCGACTTTCTCGACAATGAGGCCGGACGGGAGCGAGACCACGAAGTAGGCCGTGAAGAACGTGAACTGGATCAACATCACCTGGGTGTAGTTCAGCGAGAACACCGTCTTCAGGTGCGGAATCAGGATGTCATTGAGGCAGGTGATGAACCCCCACATGAAGAAGAGGGTGGTGAGGATCGAAAGTGCCGCGGTGTAATCCTGCGCGTGTGAAGCGGACGTCCGTCGCGGTGTCGTCGCCGGTGCTGCCTGGGCCATATCGCTCCTCCTGTGACCTTCAGTAGGCTTCGCCTCTGAGAACCGTCGTCGTCTGGTCGCGCCGGGACTCGGACTTCCGCCTTCCGCCCGCGCGGGCATCTAACCACAGACGATCAGAGAGCGCCTATAGGTTTGTTACGGGAGGGACCGGACGGTTGCGAGCCGGCACGGAGGCCCCGAGGCTGTTTGGCTGCGTGATGCTCGGCTCCGCCTGCATCCCCTTGCTTACCTAGGGCACTCCCGTGTATGCTCACCTAGGAAACCGATATGAGCAAACCGACCGATCTCGTTCAGGGCACCCTCGACCTGCTCATCCTGAAGATCCTGGCGCTCGAGCCCTTGCACGGGTGGGCCATCAGCCTTCGCCTGAAATCCATCTCCAAAGACGTGCTGCAGGTCACCGAAGGATCCCTCTACCCTGCACTGCACAAGCTGGAGCAGGAAGGCTGGATCACGGCCGAGTGGAAGCAGACCGAGAACAACCGCCGCGCGAAGTTCTATTCGCTCACCCGCCTCGGCAGAAGGCAACTCGCCTCGGAGGCGGCGAACTGGCAGCGGCTGTCGTCCGCCATCTCGCACGTCATCCGGCTATCGGAGACGTAGGGAGCGCTTCGCAGAGAGGTATTCGGCATGCCGCTCTTCGTGAAAGTCCGACGTTTCCTGCGAAACCTCCTCGCGTCCCGTCGCGTGGAGGGAGATCTGGACGAGGAGATTCACTTTCACCTCGACATGCTGACCGAGTCACACATCCGAGCGGGCATGGCGCCGATGGAGGCCCAGCGTGCCGCGCGGATCGAACTGGGCGGGATCGAACAGGTGAAAGAACAGGTTCGCGAAGGACGCCTCGGCTACTGGCTCCACTCCGTGCTCGCCGATTGCCGCTACGCCCTGCGGCAATTCCGCAAGAACCCCGGCTTCACCGCCGTCGCCGTCCTCACCCTGGCCCTCGGCATCGGTGTGACGACGGCGATCTTCAGCGTCGTCTACGGCGTGTTGTTGAGGCCGCTGCCGTACCCCGATCCGAACCGGATCATGGCCGTCTTCGAAGTCACCTCGAAGGGCAGGCCGTCGCGCCTGGCGGACCCGAACTTCGACGATTTTCGCGACCAAAGCCGCAGCTTCCGGGCGATGGCCAAGTACCAGGACAACGTCGCGTCCGTTTCGGGAGCTTCGCAGCCCACGCGCACGACGGTTGCCCGCGTCTCGCCCGGCTTTCTCGAGGTCTTCGGTGTCCAGCCGATCCTCGGGCGGGGGTTCAATGCCAGCGACGGGAGGCAAGGGGCCAGCCCGACCGTTCTCGTCAGCCACGAATACTGGAGGCAGTTGCTCGGATCGCCGCGGGATCTCTCGCGGTCTCGCCTGAAGATCGATAGCGCGGTCTACTCCGTCATTGGGGTGCTCCCGGCCGGGTTTCGTTTCCCGGCAGACGTCGAGCTGTGGCTGCCAGCCGATCTGGAGGGCGAGAACCCGAGCCGGACGTCGCACAACTACAACGCGGTCGGGCGCCTCCGCGACAGTGTGACTGTCGATCAAGCGAATCGAGACATCAGCGCGATAGCCAGGCGCATTCACGACGGGTCGAGCGAGCAAGGCGACTATCTCCTCGAGGATGGACTTGTCCTTCCGCTCCAGGACTCGATGACGGGCAAGGCCCGATCCCCACTGCTGGTCCTGCTCGGTGCGGTCGGATTCCTGCTTCTCGTGGCGTGCGCGAACGTGGCGAATCTCCTGCTGGCTCAAGTGTCGGCGAGAGCGCGCGAACTCGCCGTTCGCAGCGCGCTCGGTGCGGCGCGCGGACGGCTGATCCGTCAATTCCTCACCGAAGCATTCCTGCTCTCGCTGGTGGGCGGGGGCCTTGGCGTCGTGGGAGCGTTCTGGGGTGTGGCGGGGTTGGTGGCGCTGGCGCCGGCCAATCTGCCGCGACTGGACAGCGTCTCGATCAGTATTCCAGTGCTGGTGTTCGCGTTCCTCCTTTCCACAGCCATCGCCGCCGGCCTCGGAGCGTTCACCGCGGCACGCGCGACCGCCGGCGACCTGCGCGAAATCCTCGTGGAAGGCGGGCGCGGACAGGCTGGGTCGCAAGGGAGTCAGCGCGTTGGCCGGGTTATCGTGGCGCTGCAGATTGCGATCACACTGGTTCTCGTGGTCGGAGCGGGACTGTTCGGGCGCAGCCTGATGAAAGTGCTCGACGTGAATCCCGGCTTCCGCGTGGACAGGATCGTCACGATGGACGTCTCGCTCCCGTGGCTGACCGATCCCGAAGCCAAGGCGGGTCAGGCGAGCTTCTACTCACGCTTGATCGAGCGCCTCAGACAGATCCCGGGCGTGCGCAACGTTGGCGCGGCGAGCAGCCTGCCGCTAGCGGATGGCGGCCTTCCCGACGGCGAATTCCTGTTGATGGACCAGCACGAGGTTCCCAAGACGGTTGACGGTCTCGTGGCGATGTTCCAGCACAAGGAGCGGCTGGGCATCGCGGATTTCTGCGTCGCCACGGACGGCTACTTCCAGGTTCTCGGCATTCCGCTCATCCGAGGGCGAATCTTCGACGATCGCGACAGGGCGAATTCCCCGCACGTTGCCGTGATCAGCCAGTCGCTCGCGCGCGACCGGTGGCCGGGCCAGGACCCCATCGGCCACACCATTGAATTCGGGAACATGGACGGCGACTTGCGCCTGCTGACCATCGTCGGGATCGTCGGCGATGTGGGCTATTACGGCCTCGATGTGCCGCCGCGTCCGACTGTCTACGTGAACGTGTTCCAGCGGCCGCGCGCAGCGATCAGCTTGACGATACTGAGCGACGCCGACACCGAGTTGGTCGCGTCGGCCGCGCGAGGCATCCTGAAGGACCTCGACCCCGAGATCCCGACGAGGTTCCGGACGCTGTCGCAAGTGTATTCCGCGTCGTTGGGGTCGCGGCGTTTCAATGTCATCCTCATCGGACTGTTCGGCATCACCGCGCTGCTGCTCGCCACGACAGGCGTGTTCGGCGTGATGGCCTATTCGGTCAGCCGCCGCACGCGGGAAATCGGCGTGCGCATCGCTCTCGGGGCGGCCACCGGTGACGTGCTGAAGATGATTGTGGGCCAGGGATTGCGCACGATCTTCGTTGGGGTGGCCGCAGGGTTGGCCGGCTCGCTGGCGCTGACGCGCACCGTGGAGTCGTTGCTCTACGGCGTGACGGCCACCGATCCGCTGACGTTCGGCGGTATGACCCTGCTCCTCGTGGGGGCAGCGCTGCTCGCGTGCTACATTCCGGCACGTCGGGTCACGAAAGTTGACCCCGTGGTGGCGTTGCGGTACGAGTGATCGAGCGGAGGCCTGGTCACGCGACGGTGCCGAACAACCGGCCGACCAGCGCGGTGGCGCCCATGGCGACCGCGCCCCAGAAGACGACGCGCACGGCCCCAGCGACGAGAGGCGCGCCGCCCAGCCGGGCAGCCGTGGCGCCGAGCGCCGACAGCAGGACCAGCGAGCCGGTACCGACCGCGATCGTGACGTTGGCGACGGGCATGACCAGGACCAGCACCAGTGGGAGCGTGGCGCCGACTGCAAACGCCGCCGCGGAGGCCAGCGCCGCCTGAATCGGCCGCGCACGGGTCATCTCGGACATGCCGAGCTCGTCACGCGCGTGAGCGCCGAGCGCGTCGTGCGCCATGAGTTGTTCGGCAACCTGCGCGGCGAGTTCCGGGGTCAGGCCGCGCCCCCTGTAGATTTCGGCCAGTTCCGCCCGCTCGAGCGCGGGCGACGTCGCGAGCTCGCGGCGCTCCCGTTCGAGATCCGCGCCCTCGGTGTCCGACTGCGAGCTGACGGACACGTACTCTCCCGCCGCCATGGACAGAGCGCCCGCCACGAGGCCAGCAACCGCCGCAAGCAGAATCGGGGCACGCTCGGACTGCGCGGCTGCCACACCGACCACCAGGCTGCTCGTGGAGATCAAGCCGTCGTTGGCGCCGAGCACGGCGGCTCGCAGCCATCCGATATGTTCGGTGCGGTGGAACTCGGAGTGTCTCGCGGGCATATGGCGAAAGAGATTGTACACCCCCTCATTCATCCACGGTTGTAGACGAACGAGGGGGTGAGGACATTGCAGGTCGCTCAGGCCACGCCGGGCTGCAGCAGTTCAAGGGTTCTCGCCCGGGCGTTCAACCTGACCTCGATCCCATAGGGCAACGTCAACTGGTCGGGCACATGGCCCACCGCAAGGTTGGCCAGGATCGGGATCTTCAACGGCAGCAGACGGTCCGCAATGACCTCGTGCAGCGTGAAGCTGTGCCTGGCCGGGCAATTCCTCGGTTCGGTGTCGGTGAAGATACCCAGGGCCAAGCCGGCTGCATCCGACAGCTTTCCCGAAGCCATCAGCTGGGTCAGCATGCGGTCGACCTTGTAGGGTTCCTCACCCACATCTTCGATGAACACGACACGACCGCACGTCTCCACCTCGTAGTCGGTCCCCAGGCTGGCCGTCAGGAGGCTCAGGGTGCCTCCGGTCAACGGCCCGTGCGCGATCCCTGGCCGCAGGGTCTTTGGCGGGCGTCCCTTGGAGAAAGGGACACGTCCCACAGGCTCCGGGGACATCAGCGCTCGCTCGAGTGAACGCAGCGAGAACGAGGTCCACGCGCTGTCCGTGCAGGGCATGGGCCCCCAGAACGAGACCAGGCCGGCCTTCTGCAGGGCCAGGTGCAGGACGGTGATGTCCGAGAACCCGATGACGGCCTTGGGGTGACGCCTGGCGAGACGGAGATCGAATCCCGGCAGGAGGCGGGAAACGCCGTACCCGCCCCGCGAGCAGAAGATCGCCTTGATGTCGGGATCCCGAAACGCGGCCTCGAGGTCCTGCCGCCGCTCCTGGTCCGACCCGGCGAGGTACCCGTGTTCAGCAAGGGCATGGCTGCCGGGCACGACTGACAGTCCGAGCTGTTCCAGGCGTGTCTTCCCGCGCAGAAAGAGACTTCGGCTTTTCGGCGGCGACGCGGGCGAAATCAGTGCCACCTTGTCTTTGCGCACCAACCGAGGGGGAGAGATCAGCGGAGTCGTCATGGTTAGAAAAGGAGTCTGCAAATGATGTACGCGGCGATGATGCCCGCCAGGTCCGTGATCAGGCTCGCGGCCAGGGTGTAGCGCGTGCGGCGGACGGCAATGGAACCGAAGTAGACGGCCATGACGTAGAAGGTCGTCTCGGTGCTTCCCTGAATCACGCTGACCAGTCGGCCGACGAACGAATCGGGACCATAGAGTTTGAAGATGTCGGAGCTGAGAGCGAAGGCAGCCGAGCCCGACAGGGGCCGCATCAGCGATGAAGGCAGGGCTTCCACCGGGAAGCCGACCCACGCAACGACGGGCTGGAGAATCGCCACCATCCAGTCCATGGCGCCGCTTGCCCGGAACATGCCGATGGCCACCAGGATGGCGACCAGGTACGGCATGATGCGGACGCCGATCTGAAAGCCCTCCTTGGCGCCCTCGATGAAACTCTCATAGACGCGGATGCGTTTCGCCGCGTAGGCGTACGTCGGGATGCCGAGGATCAGCAGAGGCACAACCCAGCTGGAGGCGGCATTCAGCAGGTCCTTGGTCATGCGGGATCTCCCTGGAGTTTCCTTCCCTGCCAGCGGGCGAACACCCTCGACACCACCACGGCCACGGCCATCGACGCCAGGGTGGACAGGATGGTGGCGACGATGATCTCGGATGGGTTCTTGGAACCTGCGGCCGCGCGCAGGCTGATGATCATCACCGGAATGAGCTGCAGCGAACTCGAATGCAAGGCCACGAACATGCACATGGCGTTCGATGCGCTCTCTTTATCCGGGTTCAGGTTCTGCAGCTCCTGCATGGCCTTCAGGCCCATGGGAGTGGCCGCGTCGCCCAGCCCGAGAATATTCGCGCCGAAGTTCATGGCGATCGCGCCAAGTGCCGGGTGATCTTTGGGTACCTCTGGAAACAGGAATCGAAACACCGGGCGCAGGGCCCTGGCCAGGACCTGGACCAGGCCACTGTCCTGGGCCACCCGCATCAGGCCCAGGAACAGTGTCATGCCGCCCACCAGCCCGATGGCCAACTCCACGGCGGTCCCGGCGGACTTGAAGGCCGCATTGGACACCTCCGGCATGGTCCCTTTGAAGACCGCCGTGATCACCGCCGTGGCAATCAGCAACAACCAGACAATGTTCATATTGGCTTGTCCTTCCCTCCAGCCGACCAGGCCAACCCCGAGCCCTGGCGACGAGCGGCCTGATTCTATCCTGCAACCCGGTTTGCCTGGGACCGCAGATGTGGAGCGGTCTCGACCGGCCCGAGGTCTCTGGACCAGGGATTACAGAAGGATCGCTCCGCCGGCCCGCCATCAGAGTCAACGCGAGGGAACCGGGATCGGTGGAGTCGTGGCACACTACGGCAAGAAGGTCACCCTGTCGGGAGCCTGCCATGACCAACGAGACAATTCGAGAGCACTGCCTGGGCCTGCCATTCGTCACGGAGATCGTCCAGTGGGAAGAACACCTGCTCTTCAAGGTCGGCGGCAAGATGTTCGCCATCATCGCCCTCGATGGCCACAGCTGCAGCCTGAAGTGCACGCCCGAGAAGTACGCGGAACTGGTCGAGATGGCCGACGTCGTGCCCGCTTCCCACAACATGTGGAAGTACCAATGGATCACGACCGAGACTCTCACCGCTCTGCCCGACCGCGAGTTCCGGGCGTTGCTGTCCGCGTCGTATGAGATCGTACGGGCCGGGCTGCCGAAGAAGATCCGGGCCGAGCTGGACGCCGGGCGCAGTCCGGTGATTGCGCCGTGGGTCTCGAAGAAGAAAGGCCGCACCAAGAAGCCCCCGACCGTGCCTCGAACCTCGACGTGACCACCGATCCGGAGCCGCACCTCCCTTCAGCTCCGAGTCGATGAGGCGTATGCTGACGTCCCTATGCGAAACGGAACCTTCAATGCGCGTCCACGTTGTTTATTCCTAGGCGGGCATCAGCGACTGATCGTCATCGGCGCCGCCGTTCTCGCGTCCGGATTCTTCTGCGCGCTGGAGGCTCGGGACCCGTTCCCGGTCGGCCCATCCGCCGCCGCTCGGGAAACCGGCCGCTCGATCGTGACGGCAGGACAGCCAGCCGAGCTCGACGTGCGCACGTCGGGGCCGAACAGCCTGCGGGTGACGCTCAAGCCGATCACCTTCAAGGACGAGTTCCCCGCGAACCCCGCGGTCTCCTCGCGCCTCTATCCGTCGCCGGGCCTCATTGTGCGCGACCTCGGGGCCCCAGTCCGAAAGGTCGTCGGACGCTTCGAGGTGGAGGTGCGGCCGGAGCCGCTCACGGTCACGGTCAGGCGTGCCGGCGGCCAACTGGTACAGGAGATCGTCTTCGAGCCCGACGGCAGCCTGTCGTTCCCGCTCGGCGAGAGCCCGGTCCTGGGCCTGGGGGAAGGAGGGCCGAGGCCGGTCCGCGGCCTCCCCTGGCGCGAACAGCCCGTGCAGTTCGACCGCCGCGGGGCGCTGGACGAGATGGAGCCGCGCTGGCAGAGCGACATGTACGGCTCGCGCAACCCGGCGCCGATGCTCCTTGGCACGAGCGGCTGGGGCCTGTTCGTCGCAGCCCCGTGGGTGCGCGTCGATCTCCGGAAGGGCGACCGTGGCGTGTGCCTGCCGTGGAAGCCGCCTGCCGCTGGCGCTCCGCAAACCGAGGGCAACCAGCAGCAGAACCTCGGGAAGGGTCTGCCGCCTGCGGACGCCATCATTCCCGGGCTCTACGACCTCTTCGTCTTCGACGCGCGCGACCCGGCGGGTGCGCTCGGCGACTTCGCGGCCATCACCGGCCGGGCGGCGATGCCGCCCAAATGGGCGCTCGGCTACATGCAGTCGCACCGCACGATCGAAAACGACGCGCAGTTGCTCGAGATCATCGACACCTTCCGCGCCAAGCGGCTCCCGCTCGACGCGGTCATCTACCTCGGCACGGGATTCTGCCCGCGCGGGTGGAACACCAAGCAGCCGTCGTTCGAGTTCAACCCCGACGTGTTCAGGCGCGACCCGAAGGCCGTTCTCGCCGACATGCACGCGCGCCACGTGAAGGTCGTCGTCCACGTCGTGCCATGGGACCGCAACAGGCTGCCGACGCTCCACGGATCGATTCCAGCTCGCCCCGGAGAAACGGTGGACGAGTCGCATCTCAAGGCCTACTGGCAGCAGCACCTCGGCCTGGTGAACGCGGGCGTCGACGCCTTCTGGCCGGACGAGGGCGACTGGTTCAACCTGTTCGAGCGGATCGAGCGCCACAAGCTGTACTACCAGGGGCCGCTCTCGACCGGTGCAGACGTCCGCCCGTGGAGCCTCCAGCGAAACGGCTATCCCGGGATCGCGCAGTGGGGAGGCTGGGTCTGGTCGGGCGACACCGAGTCGTCGTGGAAGACGCTCGAGGCACAGATCGCCGTGGGCCTCAACTACTCGCTGAGCATCGGACCGTATTGGGGCTCGGACATCGGCGGCTTCTACGCCAACAGCGAGTTGACGGGCGAACTCTACGCCCGCTGGCACCAGTTCGCCGCGTTCTGCGGGTCGTTCCGCTCGCACGGGAGAACGTGGTGGACCCGCCTCCCGTGGGGCTGGGGAGGTAGCGACATCGGACCGCGCGAAAACGACAACAGGAACGCGCCCATCCCGCCCGGCGATCCGCGCAACATCCTGCCGTCGGAACTGAACAACCCGGCCATCGAGCCGGTCGTCAAGAAGTACTCCGAACTCCGCTACCAGTTGATGCCGTACACCTACACGCTCGCGTGGGAAGCCCGCGAGAAGGGACTGCCGTTGATGCGCGCCCTGTGGGTGCACTATCCAGACGACGAGCGCGCCCGGGGGATCGGTGACGAGTTCTTGTGGGGGCGCGACCTGCTCGTGGCGCCGGTGTTCACGAAGGGCGCCGCGGCGCGGCAGGTGTACCTTCCGCGCGGCGACTGGTACGACTGGTGGACGAACTCCCGGCTCGCCGGCGGACAGACGATCACCCGCGCGGTGGATCTGGCGACGATGCCGATCTACGTGCGCGCCGGTGCGATCATCCCGATCGATCCGGTTCGCCAGTACACGGGCCAGGCCGTCGAAGAGCCGACGACACTCAGGGTCTACCGCGGCGCCGACGGCCAGTACACGTTGTATGAAGACGACGGGATCAGCCAGGACTACCTGAAAGGGAAAGGCACGTGGACGAGGATCACGTGGAACGACGGGGCGAGACGGTTGACGATTGAACCGGGAGCGCCGGGCGGGGCGACAAACGTGGTCGTCCGCCGCCGGTTCAGAATCCTCCTGGTGCCGGACGGCGCGGCACGGGACGTCACGTATTCGGGATCGCGGGTTGGCGTCGCCTTCTGACACCGCGCCACGATGCCGTCGATGTCGACGAGGCCGTTATGGAGACTCCGAACTCACGCGACGAACGATCCGGCGGGTGTCGTCGTCGCCGTGCCGATCGCGGAGAACGGTGAGGTGCCGGCGTCGATGCCAGGGCTTTGCGGCAGCAGCTCGCGAGTCTTCGTCGCGCCTCCGTTGTCCCGCAACGGGCCGACGTCCGGTCGACGTCCAGGATGTCGCTGGCCGCGATCGGGCGGCACGCCTTCCCACCGTGCTCGCGCCGACACTCATCGGTCGCGCCGATCTTCCGGCAAGGCTGAGTCGTCGGCCGGTTGGATGTAACGAGGAGGACGGTGTCGTGGAGGAGGGAGGAGCGGACCCGAGGGCATTCCGGCAGGAGGATGATCGAGCGCGCTGGGGCGGACGCCGCCCCAGCACCGCTCTGTGACATCCGGGCGCCGGGAGGACCCTTACCGCGTCGGAGGGACAACCGGAGGAAGATCGCTGCTCATGATCTGCCACTCGAACTTCCACTGCCCGCCGAACTTGCGCACGATCCAGATCACCTTGCCACGATCGTGCCGTGCAGCACTCCCGTCGGGCGGTCGCAGTGTGAGCGTGAAGGTGCCGGCGACGTACGCGAGCGGCCCATGCCCCTCAATCGCAATCGGCTCGATGGCCAGGTCGGTGGCCCCCTCGTCCTTCACACGCCCCTGGTAGTAGCCCTTCACGGTGTCGATGCCTCGCAGGATGCTCTGGTTCGCGGGCATCAACGCGGCGTTGCCCGAAAAGAACGTGCCGATCTTCGCGACATCCTTCGCGTTGTATGCGGCCACGAAATCGCGGACCATCTGCTTGATCTGATCGGCATCCGACGGGCCGAACTCCTGCGACGAGCTCGATCCCGCACAGGCCCCGAGGCTGACCACTGCTGCAAGCACGAGTACCTGTCGCAACCATCGATGCATCGTCGTGCCCCTCCTTGCCTGCATTGTAGGCCAGTTGCGCCGGCCAGCCTAGCGGTCCAGGCCGATCGCGTGCGAGCGCAGATCTCGTTCAGCCCTCCTGTGGCCAAGTGGGGACGGGGCCGTTCCTCCTCGCTCCTAGACGTCGGT
Source organism: Vicinamibacterales bacterium (assembly GCA_036504215.1). Classification (NCBI taxonomy): domain Bacteria; kingdom Pseudomonadati; phylum Acidobacteriota; class Vicinamibacteria; order Vicinamibacterales; species Vicinamibacterales bacterium. The sequence continues at coordinate 33,899 of DASXVO010000085.1, forward strand.
TCCTCGCGGTGACACGCGAATGCCCGCTGGGCCATCGTCAGGTGACCGGTGCGTGGTGAGCTTGCCGCACTCGGCGTAGATCTTCTCGGCATCAGCCGCCACTTCGCGGGGCAGGCGGCCCGCCGCGACCAACTTGCCAAGCCGGTTCCGGCTGAAGGGACACCGGTGTGTCGGTGTCCGGAACCAACAATCGCCATCAGCTCGCTTGGCCGTCGGAGTGAGCAACGGGATCGGGGAGCCCCAGAGATTGGCCTGCTCGCGGTCGAAGTCGTCGGTCAGGCCCCAGGCGGCGGCCCATCTGGTCTGCGCTTCCCGTTCACCCGGCTCTCTCGGATCGCCCTGCCCCGTCGGCCCGCTCAGGCGCGCCAGCGTCGCCAGCGTCATGGCGCACCCATGGGCGATGCTCTGGGCCTGCCGCAGGCTCCTGAACCCGAGCATCGGATGGAATCCGTACGTGTCACACAACCAATGAGCCTTGACCGTGACGACGTGGAGATCGACCGGCGTCCACGCGTTGTCGGCCGTGTACAACCGTCTGAAGTCGTCCTGCGCTCCGGCGAACGCATCGACCTTCTGGTTGTAGCTGATGCTGACGACCCGCTTTCTGACGGCGGGCCACGCACCGGCGATCTTCCGCACCTCGGCGAGATCGTCGAGTTCTGGGATCTCGGGCTCGAGCGACGCCGTCAACAGCAGGTGGGGAACCGGCAAGCCGTCGAGCGTTGTCGGGCGCCGTTTGGCCAGCCCTGCATCCTCGGCCCGATCCAGGAACTGCGCGACGGCGTAGAGAGGCAGGTTGTCCATGACGCCGCCGTCGGTGAACTGGTGGAGATCGGGCAGATCCGGACACACCTCGAAGCCCTGCCGGGGGCGGAACACGCCGGGAAACGCGCTGCTCGCCAGCAAGGCATCGAGGAGCCGCGTTCTCCGAGGAGGATTCTGATCGCCCTTGGGCAACATGCCCAGCACCTCGAGCTTACCGCTCTGGAGGTTCGTCGTCGTCACCAACAGGTACCTGAAATTGACCTGTCGACCGAAGTCCTCGAAGGTGATCTCCGACCCCGTGTGGTCGGGCGAGAGGACGTGCTTCTCGATCAGCCAGCGAAGACGTTCGGCGCCGAGGACCTCGAGACCGACCCCGCTGCGCTCGAGGTAGTGCTGGAGAGCGTCCAGCACCTTCCGGGAGGCACTGCCCCACGGTTGCTGGCGCACGATCCGCACGAGGTCCAGGAGTTCGAACGGCGCCACATAGAGGAGCCGTTCGATGCCTGCCACGACTCGCCGCGCCGTCCGACCGAAATATGCCGTACCGCCGAGGTCGTAACGCCGGAAGAGGCGGTCCAGATCGCGGAGCGACACGCGGGTTTCGCCGGCTCGTAGCGTCAACCGTCTCACGAAGTCGGCGAAACGATCCGTGAGGATCAGTCGGTCGAGTTGCAGGAAGGTGGCGGCCAGCAGCGCACTGGTCTCATCGCGGCTCCGGCACGTGCCGACCGGCGAGGTCCGAGGCGTGGCGAAGAACCTGGTTGCCATCGCGGCGACGATCGATCCGACTGACGATCCGACGAACAGCTTCGGCGACAGGCCCGCCTCGGACGCGCCGATCATCACGCCAATCTGAAACACGCCACGAAACACGCCCCCGCTCATGAGCAGAACGCTCCACGGAGAGCCATCCGCGACGGGTGCACTCGCCACACCAGGGTCGACCCGCTCTTCGGCGGCCGCACCCGCCTTGGCGCTCGCGTCCTCGGGTGTCCTGGCAGCCAGGTCCGTGGCCGCATCGGCACCAGCCATGCGCGACGCCCGCGCCGGGCAGCAGGCGCAGATCTCCGGCAGGCCGGGGCCGATGCTCTCGACGTGCGACGGCAACGGCACCAGGTTCGCGGCCCATCCGGCACAGCGCAGCGCAGTCCTCTGGCCACGCTCCGTGAGAAACGCCTGCAACGTGGCCCGGCAACCCTCCGCAACGGCCTCGTGGACGATGTCCTGCCGCTCGCGTTCGGTTGAGGCCGCCGCCAGCCGCTTGTTGACTTGCAGAGGGCTCGCCGCGTCGATCGGCTTGATGACGACGTTGAGGTAGGTCTTGTTGGCGCCGCCGGTGGTGGCCCTGTGCGGGTCCAACAATTTCGTGTAGCACTCCGTCAGTTGCCGTTCGAGCGTCGCGACCTGTTGCCGCTGGAGTTCGAGGACCCGCGCGACGACATCGGTGAGGCGCGTGTGCGGAACGGTCTCGGCTCCAGTGCCGGCCGCCGATGGAAAGGGCCCGACGGCGTAGACCACGATTTGACCGGCGCTCGGATTGACTCGCGTCCGCAGGTAGTCCATCAACGCCGTGATCGGCTCGTTCGCGATATTCGTGCCGTCCACATAGATGTGTTCGCCTCCATCGACTTGCAGGCTGACCGGCTTCAGAAAAGGCGAGACGGCAAGTGACGCCATCAAGGCGTCCACAATCGATACCTCCGACGGCCGGAGTGCATGGTCCTTGACGTCGGCGTCGGGAATTGCCGTCAGGGTCCTCTTTGCCAGATCCGCCGCGGCGGGGGCCACGTGCAGGCGACGCAAGCCGAGGTCCTGGCCGTCCCTGTGGTCCTCGCGCGAGAGCGACCACAGCGGGCGCGGCGCCTTGCTGGCCGACGACGCCTGATTCGGCGTTCGGGCGCGATCCAACACCTTTTGCAGCTCCAGCGACGATTCGCCGTAGTAGTCCGGGTCGAACAGCCGCACGAGGATCTGCTTGAGGTCATAAGACCCCGCCAGTTCCTCCCGCAGGTCGTAATACTTCAACAGGCGACGCGTGCAGACCGTCCATAGACGGGACGTCACGTGCCAATGCCAGGCCGTGAGGCCCGCGAGCAACACGACCGCGATCGCGATGATGAACGTGAGCGGTGCCACGAACGGCAAGGCCGCCACCACAGCGGGCGCAAGCAGCCACAGACCAGCGAACACGATGTAGGCCATCACCCACAGCAGCCGGGCCAGGATCTTCCGCAGCGGACGCCGCCATACCGACAACAGACGAGCGGCCGTCCTTCCGGACGCGCTGGCCGGGCCTCGCGGCATCACGACCCCGCGCACGAGCCCGAGGAGCGGCCCAATCAGGTGATGGGCATACAGCAGCACCAGGCCCCACAGGGAGAGCACCAGCGCAACGGTCTGACGGAACCGAACGGATCCGCGAAGCGCTGGAAGCGCGCGAAGCCCAAGCCCGATGCGTACGAAGCGGGTTGCCGCGGAGATCGGCAGGCCGACGGCGAGGATGTCGTTGGCGAGCCTGATGAGGCCGGAGCGCGACCCCACGGCCTCGTTCCGGTCGCGGCGCTCGTCCTCGACGTAGGTCGGTTGCACGAGCGACTGCAGCGGATGCTGCGCCTCGATCTCGTGAGGATCCGGGAGCAGCGACCTGAGCAGCTCGCCCGGAGCCTGGCTGTAAGCCTGCACGAAGGTGCGGAGTCTTGCGGCGCGGTCGTCCTCTCGCTGGCCGAGAATCTCGGCCATCGCGGCCGCGCCTACCGCGCCCGCCGACACCCCCGAGAGCACGTGCGGCGGCTTCTCCCGATGAATGAGCAGCCACGCCTGCGCCACCCCCAGGTACATGACCGTGTCGAAGCCCCCGCCGCGGAACGCAAAGGCCTCGACCTCCTCGCCGTCGGCACCGATGAGGGGAAATACTCCGCGCGACGAGGCCGTGGCCGTGTCGCTCATCGACGTCCTCCACCGCCCTGCCTGGTCACCGTCACGATGGCCGCCCCTCCCCTGTTGTTCTCGTACAGGGAGCGCCAGAAGGGCGATGGCAACAGCGCGTCGTTCACGTAGAGGAAGATGCGGCCAGACTGTCGGGCGGTGAACTCGCTGAATCCCGGAGCGAGGGAATGGTATTCAGCGCCGCTCGCCCCGACGCGGACGACGGGCACGAACCAGTTCCAGGCCAGCACCCGCCTGAACGGGAGCGCCGGGTAGAAGACGGCCGGCCGCCGCCCGCTCGTGAATCCGGCCGGCGTTGTCACCAGGATGTCGCCGTCGTGCCACATGGCCTGCGGCTCTTGGGGAAGTTGGATGCCGATGCGATAGCGTTCGCCCCGCTCGACCCGCACGCCTGTCGCCCCACAGAACTCGTCGGGAGTGAACTCCACCGCCCAGGCACCAGGACCCGTGTTCGTGGTGTGGAGAACGGGTCCGTCGTCGCGGCACACGAAACCCGACAGGTTCGCCGATTCGAAGGCCGCGCGATTCGCCGCGCCGATCACACCGACCACGAGTGCGACGAGCATCGTGACGCCGAAACAGAACGGGACGAGGTACGCGTTCAGCACCCCGAAGAGCCCGCGATACCACCGACTCGTCCGCAGCCGATACACCAGATTGCCTGGAACCGGGTGTGGCTGAACGGCCTTCGGCGGGGCGGCGACGATCGAACTCCAGAGACTCCGCATCCTGTCCGCAATCGCCTGCTTCAGGACGCTGCCAAGGTAGAGGGTCGCCGCGATCAGGAGGCCGCCGGCCAGGAGATGCAGCGGGTAGCTGCGATAGCAGGCGATCCAGGGTTCAGCCAGCGCCGGCAGCACCTTGGCGACGAGATCGACGAGGCCGGACAACGCCGGCGCGTCGCCGTCGAGGAACCCGAGCCTGTCCTGGTAGGCGACAAACGGGCGCAGGGCAACGACCAGGGACACGGCCACGGACGTGAAGTACACGACCCGCCGCCACCACACCAGGTCCCAGACCGCTTCCTGATCGCGGGACCGCGACAGGGATTGGGTCGCATCCTCGTAGGGGTTGGCCACGCCGTCGAGGATCGACCCTGAGGAATCGACGACCGCGTAGTTCGCTGGCAGCACGACGGGCGCATAGCCGTCGGTTCCCGCGCGAATGCGCTCGAATGCGCTCTCGTGGATCTTCGGCCGGGCGACACTGACCCCGGCCGTCCGATCGCTGGAGAGCTTCGCGATGGCGCGAGGCTGATAGCGGTAGTACCCTGCCAGCCCGTGCCGGGAGTCGTAGATCGGGCCGTTGGTGTTGGCCTTGGTCCGCCACGCCGCAATGGCTCCTCCCTGCATCAGCAAGCCGCGTTTCACGGCCTGTTCCGCCATCCACAGCAAGGAGACGTGCGCGAGCGAGTCGTCCGGATAGCCGCCGCCGACGTTCGAGTGCACTCCGGCGAACCACACCTGGGTGATCCGCTCCTGGGCGATGTGACTGGCGGGCTGCTGGCCGGCCTCGGTCCACAGCAGCGGGTGGAACGTGTTCCGCTCGTCGTCCAGCGAGAGGACGTGGCACGCCTTGTCGACGAGAGGGGACAGTCGGCGGTCGCGCATCGACAGCGGCCATACCCACTGGTCCCAGCCCTTCGTCAGCTCGTCGATCGGCAGGCCGTAGGCGTCGACCGTGTCCCACACGCCGACGAAGTCGATGTGCTGGTTCGTCAGTCGCTCGGCCTTGTCGTACGACTCGAGGCGGCGAATCCAGTCCCACGCGGACAGCAGCGCGTCCCGGACGTTTCGTATCGGCGTCACCAGCCCACGCGTCGCGTTGTAGCGGCGCCGATAGTGCCTGAACGCCCAGGCGACCAGCCGCGACAAATCGCTGCCGTCCTGGCCGACGATGATGCCCTGGCTGTCGATGAGGCCGATCAGCACGCGGATCGTGAACGCCCCGCGGCTGAAGCCGAGGGCGAAGACGTGGTCGCCCGGGCGGTAGTTCCTGCACAGGAAGGCGTAGAGGTCCCGCACGTTCCTCTTGAGCCCCCAGCCGAGCGCGCCGCCGAGGAACGCCATGGGCTTGAACGCCGACGTGCCCACCCCATTGTCGTAGAAGGCGATCTGGTCCCCGCCGGACAGATCGAGAGCGTCGTAGATGCGCCAGACGTTCGTCTTGAACAGCTTCGCTGCGCTGTTCCCGGTTCCATCCGACAGGAGAACGATGTTCTTCGGACGCGGGGCGGCTCGATCGGCCATGGGATGCCTCCGTCTGATCGGCGGTGGATGCCGAGCGACTCGAGTGTGCCGATGACCTCGCCGACGTGGGACCTGATTGAAACGACGAACCGGAGAGCCTTGGACAGACAGTAGCGGTGACTGCGCGCCCGGTCAATCCATTGCACGGAAAATCTTCACGCCGCAGAATCGCGCGGCAGGGCGGGGCTCTTTGGCACGGAACTGACCGGCGCGGCCCTTCACGGAGGCGGTCAGGGACGGCGCGATCCGGCGGTGGTCCGGACCCGCGAACTGGACCTCGATGTCGACGAGGACGCCCGTTTGATCCGCGAGCGCCCGGGAGGCGTTGGTTGCACGGTGATCTCGAGCCGTTGCTCCACCGTCAAGTCAGCGTACCACTCCGACAACGACTCGGCGGCCGCAAGCGCCACGACGAGCTCGATGACCTCCGGGTCGCTGTGGATCATCACGTGGTTCAGGTCGTCGCAGCGTTCAATCGACACGTGGGCGTAGGTGTATCCCCACTTCTCCGGATCCACAATCGAGGCGTGCTTCTCCGAGCGCCGCCCTGCGCCCTCCGGCACGAACGCGTTGCTCCGCTCTTCGACAATGCCATCGTGTGGCCGCTGGATCTGGGGGGCCCACAGGGGAAAGAGCGCCAGCAGTTCGAATCCGACTCCAAGTGCAGCGAACAGCCTCGTCGACATCCTTCCATCGGCCCAGTCCCCACAATCCAGGATTGCACGCCCCTCGTGGAAATAGCGTGCTGGAAGCGAGACGTACTCGACGCCGCGCGCGAATGTCTCCCCCGTCGCAATCGGCTCCTTCATGAGCTGTGAGATGCGTGTCAATTCGAGGATCCCGGGGTGACGGAAGACGGCTGACACCCGCCCGGTGGCCTGGAGGACGAGTTGCGCGAGCAAGCCGGCCGTTGCGGTCCTCATGGCGCCGAAGTTCGGGGTCGCCAGCATGATGACTCGCCGTACGGTCGGCGCGTCCCCCGAGAGCACGGCGAGGCGGGCCACCAGGCCTCCCATGCTGTGACACACGAGGACGACCGGTCCCTCGATCCTCGCCAGCAGATCGGTCAGGGCTTGCGCGTTGTCCTCCAGGTCGCGGTGATAGTCGTACTCGAAGGTCACGCACGCCTCGAACACGCCCCGCGCCGTGCAGGCGTCGCTCATGTCCTTGAAGATGACGCCCGACGAGAAGATACCGTGCACGAACACCACGGTGGACCGGACGGCCGTCGAGTTCACGATGCCCTCCGTTCACCTGACAGACGCGCTTCCGGCTCGAGCCACTGGCTGACGAACAGCTGCACGCCTCGCCCGGGCCGGTCGGGCCTGGTGGTCAGGGCACGTCCCATGTTGCAGCGGATCGTCATCATCGGCGCGCTTCCGCCGACCGGTCGTCCGCAGACGGTCGGCACCGACGCCACAACGGTCCCGTGGCTGTCGAGCCTGATCAAGCAGATCGCCGCAAGGTCGGATGACGCGGCCGTGACCGACCGCGGCAGTTGAACACAGAAGTGAAGAAACTCGCTGTCCTGGCTCGAGGGAGATACGCCAGGCGCGCATTCGAGCAGCGGTGACGCGAGAATCAGGTTTTGATCCTCAGCAATCTGAAGACCGTGGTCCGGTTCCACCTCGGAGGCTCCCCGCGCAAAACGCTCCGCGGCGTCCGCATCGCTTGCCCACGGTCGGTCGTCGACGGGCGGCAGTCGGAACCGATCCCCACCAAGGCGGCTTGAAACCGCCATGTGACCGGCTTGGTCGGGTCCCCAGGCGAGGAGCGCCAGCAGTTCCCGTTCTCCACCCAGGCCGCGGATCATCGGCGTCAGGTGTTCGAGACCGAACTCTTGAAAACGACCAGCCGTGGGCGCGAGGTCTGGCGGCGCCAGCGCTTTCATGGATGACAGCAAGTACCGCAACCGCGAGCGCAGATACGCGCTCTCCTGGAGGCGGGTGAGGCTCTCGACATCGTGCGCGCCCTCGACAATCACCTGGCGAGCCGCGAACCGACCTTGATCCTGATCTCAGCGGAAGTCATGACGGCTCCCTCGGAAGAAACACTCGGAAGCCCGTGGGCTCAACCTGCCCTCGTGGTGCGCCGGCCGCGGTCGTCGTCGCGTTCGACGGATTGCGCTCGTCAGGACGATTGGAGGCTGTGGGAACCTCAGGCCCGCTCACGGCCGGACGCCGAACGCGCGTGCGATCTCCTCGGGCGGCCGCCGACTGATGGTCTCGTTGATCTGGAGCGTGCCCTCGGTCGCGCCCTTGGCGCCGCCGAGGACGATGCCTGCCTGGGCCAGGCGCTCTCTGAGTGCGTCCAGCGTGCCGCCGGAGGCCAGCGCGAACCCGAACACGTTGCTGCCCCCTTTCACCCGCTCGACCCGGAATCTCGTGTCGGCCTCCAGGAGCCGCAGCAGCGTTTCTCCCTGGCGAACCGCCGCGGCGTATCGTTCCGCGAAGCCTTCGAGGTAGTGTAACGCCACGGCGGCCGTCTCCCACCCCTGGTAGACGAGCGACCCGAACTGGTGGCGCAGCGTGGTGACGCGATCGACCACCTGGCGCGACCCCGCGAGGATGGCGCCAAACGGCGCGTTGAAGTACTTGTAGAGCGAGACGTAGACCGTGTCGAACTCCGCCGCGTACTGCGCGGGCGAGACGCCCGTGTAGGCCGACGCCAGGAACATCCGCGCGCCGTCGAGGTGCGTCCCGATCTGTTGCGTCCGCGCATACGCGCAGACTCGCTTCATCTCGTCGAAGTCGAACGCCTGTCCCTTGGTCCTGCGGACCGGTGATTCGATCGCGATGACACCGACCGGCGCCGGGTACGGCGGCCCTGCAGCCTGCGCCACCGCCTGCGTCACCTCGTCGAGGCGGAGCGTCGCCCGGCCTGGCCCCAGCGGCACGAGGTTCAACCCGGACAGCAGCTGCCCGCAGTCGCCCTCATCCCGGTAGAAGTGGCTCTCCGCCTGGACGAGGACCCGGCGCCGTTCGCCCGCCAGCACGCGCACGGCGAGGTGGTTCGCCAGCGTCCCGGTCGGCAGGAAGAGCGCGCTCTCCTTGCCCAGGGCGGCCGCAAATCGTCGCTCGAGTTCCTCGACGGGGCCGCCGTGAAGATATGTGTCCCGGTGGAACCCGTCCGAGCCGGCGATCCTCGTCAGCAGCCGGGCGTACTCCAGCGGCGAGAGGCTCAATCCGTCTCCGGCCAGGGAGACCCGCTCGGCCTGTTGCGCCTGACCTCGGAGTCCGGCCGTCAACACCAGCCCGACGGCGGGGGTCGCGGCGGATTTCAGAAACGTGCGGCGTCTGATGATCGGCATGAACACGGAGTGTAGCGGTGTCCGCCCTCGCCCGTCCATCGGCAGGCCCACCGGCGAGTGGAGGGCGGCGGCATCCTCGGCACCGGCCACCATTGGTATTTCACGGGCCAGGGGGACGCTGAACATGGGTGTGGCCGCCTGCTTCTCGGCGCTCGAAGTCGTGCCCCTCACGCTGCTGACGCTCGACGCGTCGGACTTCATCCGCCTGAGAACCCGACGGTGCGAGGAGTGTGGGGAGGAACTGTCGGACCGGGCCCGCGACGACCGGAAGCGCGCGCACCGCGGACGTGACATCCATGCGCTCTCATGGAGCCCGCCCCGTTGGGCGCTCGACACGCCGCCCGCTCGCGGTCCTCGCTGGAGAACGCCCCGCACTGGGCCAGGGGCTGACACCGAGGCTGACCGGGCACCGGCCGCCGAGCGTCTACGTGTCCAGCACCTCTCGCAGCCTCCGCCTCAGGTCGTCGGCGGTGAATGGCTTCCCGATGAACGCGATCCCCGGGTCGAGCACACCGTGGTGCACGATCGCGTTTGCCGTGTACCCGGACATGAAGAGCACCTTGAGTCCAGGAGAGGTCGCGCACAGACGGTCAGCCAGTTGCCTCCCGCTGATCTCCGGCATCACGACATCGGTGAGGAGGGCGTCGATCGGCCCGGGCGCCCGGCCCACCACGGCAAGTGCTTCGCTCGCGTTCGCAGCCGTGAGCACGGTATACCCGCTGTGCTCGAGAATCCGCTGCACGAGGCCCCGCACCTGCGGCTCGTCTTCGACGACGAGGATCGTCTCGGTTCCGCCGCTGCTCTGCGTAGGCGTCGATGGCCGCGGGGCGGACGGCGTTCCAGCCGTGCCGGGGAAGTAGACCTTGAACGTGCTGCCCTTGCCGGGCTCGCTGTAGACCCACACGTGGCCGCCGTTCTGTTTCACGATGCCATAGACGGTGGACAGCCCGAGGCCCGTCCCCTTGCCCGGGGTCTTCGTCGTGAAGAACGGCTCGAAGATCTGGGCTTGTGTCTCGGCATCCATGCCACACCCGGTGTCAGCCACCGACAGCATCACGTGGCGGCCCGGCACGACACCGACGTGCTCGCCGGCATAGTGGTCGTCGAGCTCGACATTGGTCGTCTCAATCGTGAGCTTCCCACCGTCCGGCATCGCATCGCGGGCGTTGACGACGAGGTTGACGAGCACCTGTTCGATCTGGCCGCGATCGATCACGACGGGTTGGACGGCATCCGCACACACGGTCACGAGGTCGATGTCCTCGCCGATCAGCCGCCGGAGCATCGGATCGATGCGCCGGACGATCTCGTTCACGTCGAGCACTTCCGGTTGGCGCACCTGTCTCCGGCTGAACGCGAGCAGCTGTGCCGTCAGCCGCGTTGCTCGATCGCCGGCTTCGCGGACGGCCGTCAGGTATCCCCGGGCGGGGTGTGAGTCCGTCAGGTCGTCGGCGGCCAGGTCGGCGCAGTTGTTGATGATCGTCAGCAGGTTGTTGAAATCGTGCGCGATTCCGCCGGCGAGTTGGCCGATGGCCTCCATCTTCTGCGACTGCTGGAGCTGGTGCTCGAGACGGCGCCGCTCGGTGACATCGTTGATCACCACCATCCGGGCGTCCCGGTCCCCGAAGCGGACGCGCTGGCCCGTGACCTCCACGTCGATGAGGGCGCCGCCCTTCGTCTTGTGTCGGACGAGATCGGTGCGGGGCGCCGTGTCCGGCCCGATGACGCTCACGATCTCGTGCAGCCGTTCGACGTCCTCCGGCGGACGGATGTCCCGCAGGTCCATGCGCGCGAACTCGTCCCTCGTATAGCCGTACTGCTGGCAGGCGGCCGCGTTGACCGCCAGGAACTCCAGCGTCGCGAGGTCGAAGACCCACATCGGGAACGGGCTGTTCTCAAACAGTGCGCGGTAGTACGCTTCACTCTCGTTGAGCGCGCGCTGGGCATCGACTCGCTCGCTGATATCGCGGGCGAAGATCACGGTGCCGGACTGCCCTTCGTACAGAATCGGCGCGGCCGAGAGTTCCACGGGCACCGGCGTCCCATCCAGCCGAAGACACGTCTCCTCGACGAGGGGCATCGCCTGCCGATCGTCGCCCGGAGTGAGGATCTGGTCCTGCACGCGAACCCGGTCGAGTGGAGGGATCCGCTCGATCACCGGCTGCGTCACCAGCTCCGCGGCGGTCGCGGCGCCGAACAGTCGTTGGGCGGCTGGGTTCAGGTACGCGAATCGGCCATTGGTCTGAACGAACACCGCTTCGCCAGCGTGCTCGATGAGGGTTCGAAAGCGGCTCTCGGAGTCGTACAGCGCGCGGTAGACGTTCCGCTGGCGCCGCCGCGAGAGGTACCCGAGCGCCGTGCCGGCCAGCAGGACCCCAAGCGTCACGAGTGCCACCGTCACCCGCGTGCTCTGGCGTGATTCGGCGAGCACCTCGTCGAGATCCGCCTTGACGATCATGAACCACGGCGATCCCGGGACCGGACGGATGTCGGCGAGCACCGGGATCCCACGGTAGTCCACGCCTTCGAATCGGCCCACGGTTCCGAGCGTGGCTCGAACCGCCGGTCGTTCACCCGCCTCGACCGGGATTCGGAACCTCAGCGCCGTGTTCCGCCGATGCCGCAGCTCGTTCAGGAAGAGGACCGCGCCATTGTCGCGACGCACCAGCGACGACTCGGCCGTTCGACTCACTGTCGGCCAGGTGTTCAGGACGGCATACAGGCTCAGCCGGGGATCCGACCTGGTGACGAGGGCGGCCATCACGCCGCCTGTGCTGTCGATCAGCGGAGCCACCGCGTCCAGGCGTGGGTCGGCGCACGTCGCGCAACGAAAGAAATCGCTCAACACGGCGCGCCGGGAGGCGACGGCCTCCTCGACGACCGCCCGCAGCGGGGCTTCCCCCGGCGTCGGCTCGCCGCGCGCCGACATCAGCACTGCGCCGTCCCTGGAGACGATGAGGACGTCGGCGTAGCCGAGATCGCGCTGCGTTACCGTGAGGTATCGCTGCACGGCTGCTCGCAGGCTGCTGTCGTCGCGGGCCCGAAGCCACCGATCGACGGTCGATGCGAAGAGCGGCCAGTCCGCGAGCACTCGGACGCCAGCCACGCGCTCGGCACGCCACGCCACGATCTGCTCGACCTTCAGGCGTCCGATCGTGGTGAGTTCGTTGTATCGGGCGGCGAGGACCTCGCGCTCCTGGAATCGGCTGAACTGCCAGCCTCCAACGGCGAGCGCCATCGCAACGACCCCGAACACGAACCAGGGCCATCGCTCCGACTGGAGCGGGGCGGCCTCGGCCATATCGCACGCTCCAGGGGCAGCATGGTTGGACCGGCGGCGAATCGAAAGGCCTGCGCTCCTCGCACGGGACGAAGAACGCAGGGTTGACGCAATCGTAGCCGAGCAATGCTACGTTGACAAGCCACATGGGGACCGAGTCGGTGACGGTCCCGAACCCGGCCTGCCGGGCTTCCGGCTGCCCGGCAACCTCATCGAGGCTCAGCACGAATCGCGCCGTCTCACCCTTGCACTTCGCGTCGACGTCACCACACAATCGAGTACTGTGGTCTCGAGACCAAGGAGGTCGAGATGGCGAAAGCGAAGAGTGCAGTTCCCGAAGGGTACCACACGGTCACGCCGCAGCTGACGCTCGACAACGCCGTGCAGGCCCTCGATTGGTACAAGAAGGCCCTGGGCGCGGAGGAAGTGGCGCGTGCCGTCGGCCCCGATGGGAAGATCATGCACGCGGAGGTGCGCATCGGCGATTCGCGCATCATGGTGAACGACGCGATGATGGGTGGAAAGGGACCCAAGGCGATGGGCGGGTCGCCGGCCTCGCTCTGGATCTACGTGGAGGACTGCGACTCGCTGTTCAACCGCGCCGTCGCAGCCGGCGCGCAGGTTGTTGGCGGGCCCATGGGGGCCGTGGGCGATCAGTTCTGGGGCGATCGCTGCGGGACGTTCACCGACCCGCACGGATACCGCTGGACGATCGCGACGCACAAGGAAGACCTCTCGCCCCAGGAGATGGAGCAGCGGCAGGCGGAGTGGATGAAACAGTTTGCGCGGCAGACCCAAGGCTAGATATCTTCCAGGCGCCAGAGCGTGACGAATGAAGCGAGTTCGGCGGATTGAGGCGAAGCTTCACTGGTCGCCGGCCGCAGGTCTCGTGGACCGTCGTGCGGGATCTCGCCAGCCGGGGATCCCGCGCGAAGTCAACCGGCATTCCCGAGTGATTCGGCTCTCCCCTTCGACTCAGTGGTGTTGACCGACGTCTCGCGCAGGGGACGCCCGTTTCAGAGAGTGCGCAGGGCGCGAAGCATCGTCAGTACAAGCGAGCTCAGGGTCTATCGACGGAACTGGTACGCGATCTTCAGGAAGAACCCGTCGCTCATCCGCTCGAGGTGGTTCGCGAGCGGGTTCAGGCGATCGGCCGCCAGCGAACTGCCGTAGCCGAAGAAGGCGACCGTGCCGGGCGTCGGTTTGTACGACGCGAGCCAGTCGAGGCGCAGGCCTGTCCTCGATTGCGCGGCCGGGGACGCACCGTCGACGACGAGCGGCACGCCGTCAGCGGCGTCGATCAGGATCGCCTGCCGCTGCGACTGGTACTCGGCGACCATGCGGAAGAATACCGACCGCAGCACCTGGTATTCGACCTTGAACCGCGGAATCACCGTTCGCGCGAACTCGCTGCCGTCCCGCTCCCGCGCGATTCTCGAATACGTCGCCGTCGCCTCCATCCGAAGCGCCCCGGTGGGGCGCGCGCTCACTGTGGCGCTCAGGCGCGTTTCACGTCCGCCGGCGCCTTCCTTGAAAACAGCGACCGGCCCACGCTGCGCGTCGAGCTGAGCGTTGAAGGTCCGGAAGATTGGTGTCTTGAACGTGATGCTCGGCGTCACGCCGGACACACGGTCGTTCGGGCGGTAAGCGATCGCCTGATCGTCGCCGGCCACGCGGTACGCGGCAAACGCCTCGGGCTCGAATCGCCAGGACACCCGCTTCACCGTCGCGTTTGCGTTCCAGCCGCCGCGCCACTGCGATTGCACGGTGAACTGGTCGGTGCCCTCGAGCGGTCCCCGGTCGAACGAGTCGTATCGCCAGATCCGCGTGACGTTGACGCGGGGCGAAACGGTCTCCAGCCGCGAGCCGCGTGCGCCGTACCATGAGTACCGGTTGGAGACACGCGCCTCGACGACGTTGTTCCTCGGCACGTACCCGGCGGCGGCCTCGAATCCCGGCCCCGTGCCGGTCACCTTGTAGTTGAAACCGAAGGCGCGCCCGGTGCGATCCCATTCGAGCATCCACAGCGGCGCCCCGTGAGTCCCGGTCGCGTCGGCGGTCCAGGATCTCCCGGCTTGCGCCTGGACGTAGTACACACGCTTGAAGATCACGCGGGTGTCGGCGGCAACCACCCGGCTGTAGGCGCCGCCGGCGGTCCGGTCGGTGAAGGTCAGACCGACGGTTGAGTTCGGTCCGACGTCGTGCCGGAGGCGGGCGACGTTGAACAGGGCGCCGCCGCTGTCCTCCTTTTCCTTCACGGCGAGGTACGCGATGTTCAGCCCTCCGAGCTTGCCGGTCACCTTGCCCCCGGCAATCGGGTTGACAATCTTTCGGCTGTACACCAACTGGTTCGGCGCGGCGAACAGTTCAATGCCTTCGAGGAAGAAGGGACGCTTTTCCGCGAAGAACAGCGCAAACCGCTCGTTCACGGTCACCTGGCTCGCGTCCGATTCGACCTGGCTGAAGTCCGGGTTCACGGTCGCATCGAGCGTCACGTTGGTTGTGGAGAACCGTAGATTGACCCCGGGATTGATGTCCGCGTTGCCCCGCACGAGCGGTGACGCGACGTCACCGCGGGATCCGTTCACGGCCGTCGTCAGGACCGGCTGAATCTCGGTCACGACGCCGCGCTGCATGTCGTGCAGGCCGTCGATGCCGCCTGCCTGCGCCAGGAAACTCTCGCCAGCCCGGCGGGCATCGGTCCACGTGTCGAGATAGCCGGTCCGCTGCACGGTCCGCAGGACGTTGAGACCCCATCGCTGTGGCCCGTTGCCGGAATAGCGCAGGCTCTTGAACGGGATGCGCAGCTCAACCACGTACCCGTCCTCGGTGATACGGCCCTTCGAATCGAACTGGTAGTCCGGGTTCTTGTCGGTCGCCCCACCGGCCTGGCGGAGCGCTCCGCCGTCCTGTTTCAAGTTGCCCGCGTTGAAGCCGGCCTCGCTCAGCACGCCGTCCTGCTGAATGCCGTACGGGTTCACGGTGAAGAAGAATGCGCGACGGTGGTCGTTGAACGTATCGAGGTAGACCGTGACGGTGTCCTCGGAGTCGAGGTTGTCGCGGTCGGCCACCGTCGCCCGGATGGACGACGGGTCCCGGTCATGCGCGACGATCCCGACGTGCAGCGCCGTCGGCGAGTACCAGACGAGGACCTCGGTCTGTTCCTCGGCCGGACGCCCGTCAACGGGCTGATACTGCGAGAAGCCGCCCAGCCTTGCGGCCCGCGACCAGACGGCCTCGTCCAGCCGACCGTCCACCTGCACCGCAGCTTCGATGCGGGGAATGGTTACCGTGGGCGCGCCGCGTCCGTCGATGACTGCTGGCGCGCGCGGGCCGGCGTTCGCCTGCGAGTCGGCGGTCGGCGGGAGTGAGGGCGCGGATTGGGTCAACTGCAGCAGGAATAGAAGCGATATGAACACGTGATGGTCCCCGGATCTGCCGGCACGACGTCAACGAGCGATTGTTCACCAGATCGAGGGCTGCAAAACTGCGAAGCGGAGTATAGCCGACTCCGGCCCGGGCCAGGCGGTCGCCGAGGGCGGCGCACACACCGGTCTGGCGCGGCCGCGTGTACTCCACTCAGGGTGATGTGACGATCCGGGCGGCTCCCTCGTGCTTCGCCAGGACGGCCGAAGGCCGCCAGCCGCATGGCGCAAGCCGGACTGCCGCAAGGTGGTTAGTTCGCACCGTCGAGGACGGTGCGGAGCGCGCGAGCCAGGCTGTGAGGCGTAAACGGCTTCCAAAGAAATGGCGCGCTCACCGAGGGCGGCAGGGCGTGACCTGACATGAACAGCACCTTGATGGCGGGACGCAACTGCCTGATCCGATCGACCAGGTCCAGCCCCGACAGCGCAGGCATCGCAACGTCGGCTAGTACGAGGTCAATACTCTGAAGGTGCTCGTGCGCCAGCGCCAGCGCTTGAGCGCCATCGGCCGCGCCCAGCACACGATAGCCCTGTGCCAGCAGGCCTTCGACGGCCAGTTGAAGGACGAACGGGTCGTCTTCGGCGACCAACACCGTTTCCGACCCTCTGATCGTCGCCGTCTCGGCGTGTTCCGCCGACTGCTCGCCGGCGTCGCTCGTGCATGGGAAGTAGAGTTCGAACTGCGTCCCCCGGCCGGGCTCGCTGTCAACCCAGATGTAGCCCCCGCTCTGCTTGACGATGCCGTAGACGGTGGCAAGCCCGAGGCCGGTACCTTCACCCTCTGGCTTGGTTGTGAAGAAGGGCTCGAAGATGCGTGCCTGCGTCCCCTGATCCATGCCGCAACCGGTGTCGGCCACAGCGACGACGACATACGATCCGGCGGCGACTCGTGCGCCTCCGCGGACGATGGGGTCTGGCACGGTGACCTGGCGAGTGGTCATCGTCAGGCGCCCGCCCTCCGGCATCGCATCGCGGGCGTTCACCGCCAGGTTCATCAGCACCTGCGTCAGCTGACTCGGGTCCGCCGTGATCCGGCCGACGCGCGGATCCAGGACCACGTCAAGCGCGATACCGGAGCCGATGAGGCGCTGCAACAGCGACCCGAGTTTGGCCACGGCCTCGTTCGGATCCAACACCACCGGCTGGAGAACCTGGCGTCGGCTGAACGCGAGCAACTGGCGCACGAGCTGGCTGGCCTGATCCGTTGCCTCCATGATGTGCCGAACGTTCTGGGCCTGCGGGTGATTGGCGCCGAGGCCGTCGAGCGCGATGTCGGAGAATCCCACGATGGCAGTCAGCAGATTGTTGAAATCGTGTGCCACGCCTCCGGCCAGGCGCCCGATGGCCTCCATCTTCTGACCCTGACGAAGCTGTTCTTCCAGCCGGCGGCGATCGGTAATGTCGCGCACGACCGTGTGGAACCCGGTCACGCGACCGTCCGAGACCGCGAGGCCGGTTCGCACATCCGCCACGATTGTCGAGCCGTCTGCACCACGGAGATTGACTTCGAGCGCGACCGCTCCTCCGGGACCGGTCGCAAGCAGCTTTCTCCTGGCTTCGATAACCTGCTGGTGGCTTTCTGGGAGGACGAATTCGACACTGCGCCGGCCGATCATCGACTCCGCGACGTAGCCACCGAGACGCGGCCCGGCACCATTGATAGAGACAATGCGGCCCTCGAGGTCGTCGTTCAGGATGACGTCGCTCGACAACTCGCACAGGTGCTGATACCGGCGCTCACTCTCGTGCAGGGCGCGCACGGCCCGTCGGTGCCCATCGATGAACCAGATGGTCGGCAGCGAGATGAGAGCGGCGCCGACAGACTCGATCGGTCTGACCGGCGGGTCGAGCATCCACGTCGTGGCGATCAGGCCCAAGAGGGCCATGAGCAGTCCCGGCTCCCGGCCGCCATAGAGCGTGAGCAGCCCGCCCACGATCATGAACGGCGCGAACGGAAGTCGGCCGACGAGCAGCGGAAACGCGTGAGAAGCCCCCCATGCAACCAGCGCCCCTGCCACCGCCAGCGAGAGGCTCAGCCATCGCCGACGATGCCATTCACGCACAGCGCCGTTGTACATGTGGTTCCCAGAGCCAGTGCCGCCGATCGGAACAATCGCAGATAACTTCTGACCGTGGGACGATACGGCGAGAATGGGCAGCAGATCAAGCCCGGCCGGAATTCACCGTGCAAACCTCGGGGGCGTGCCCGCGTTCGGGCGACCAACAACGACCGAAGAGTTTTCACACGTGGAACCGCAGCCGCAGTGGTCGAGGCGGCCTGGCTGAGGTTGACGCAATCGCGGCGGGCCGCGTAGCCTGTGAGTGATGGTCGCCCCTCGGCCCCCCGAGGCGACCGCGAACGGCCCCCCACGAAAACGCATCACGGCCACCAACAGGCAGCGGGCGTGTCGAGCGCTCGTCCGCTGGTGTTGCACCTCGCCCCACGCGCGAGTCCTGCCCATGGTGTTGGTGCGCTGACGTGCTCCCCCTCGAATCCAGCCGCGTAGATCGCGGGAGGACCGATGCGTCAGGTCTGTTTGATTCCCGTCGCCACGATCCTGGTCGCCGCCATCTTCTCTGCGTGCAGTTCGGCGCCGGTCTCGCCCACCCCTGCCGCCTCGACGACGTCCCTCGTCACCACCACGCCGACATCATCGACGGCGACCGGACGAACCGTGGACGCCCTCACGGGCGCGCCCCTCCCGTCGGTCACCGTGAGCCTGGACGACGGCGTGTCGGCAACGACGGGTGCGGATGGCACATTCCATCTCACGGCGTCGGAGGCCGGCCCGTGCAGCGTCACCGTCTCCGGTCAGGGCGTGGTCCAACATGAGACCGAGATCAGGATGCCGGCGGCGAACACCTCGCTGTCCCTGATTCCGTCGCACTTCGACATGGCGACGTTCGACCAGATGATGCGGAGCGGCGGCGCGCTCCACCGGTGGACGACGGCGCCCTCGCTGGTCATCATCGACGCCGTCTTGCGGTTCACGGCGGTCTCGGATTCGACCTTCTCAGCGCTCGACGAACGCCTGACGGCCGGGGAGCGCGCATCGATCGCCGCGGACCTCGGGTGGGGGCTGTCCCAGGTGACCGGCAACACGTTCGCGACGTTCGCCTCGGTGACGGTCGAATCGCCGTCGCCGGGCGCGACAGTCGATCTCTTCTCGCGCGAAGACCGCATTGTCGTCGCCCGGTTCCGTGGGCTGTCCCAAGGGACCGGATACTGGGGGTACGGCAGATACGCGCTCCGCGGCAACGACGTGGTGGCCGGGGCCATCATGCTCGACCGCGACTTCGACGCGGCTCACAGCCCGTACATGCGGTCACTGCGCGTTCACGAGATGGGGCACGCCCTGGGCTACTGCCACGTGACGGGCCGCCAGTCGTTCATGAACGCGACCGCAATCTATGAACCGAACGACTTCGACCGCGATGCCAGCCGCATCGCATTCCAGCGGCCTCCCGGCAACCAGCCGCCGGACCGCGACCCGGCGGGGTCGCGGCTGGGCATCCGCGCCGGCGCCATAACGTGGGGCACGATCACGCCCTGATTTGCCTCGACGCCTCCTGCTCTCAGCAGTGAGGACCGCTGCACGGCGGGGCCGTCCCGTTCGCGCCGTTGATGACGCCGACCTCCGTCGGGTGCATCACGCAGTAGTAGTGGGCGCCATCGGTCTTCAGCACCGTCGGCCCGCTCAGCGACTCCAGGTCGATCACTCCCGTGTCGAATGACCCGTCGGTGCTCACGATGCGGTGGGTGCTCCCGGGATCCGAGTTGACCCAGATTACCGTCGAGCCCGGGCCGGCAGAAGCCGGACTCGGATCGAACGACGCGTTCTGGCTCCCTCCCAGGATGACGATCTGGACGGAGACCGCGCTGCCCCCGCCGCCGCCCAGCACGGAGGGCGTTGGACTGGCCGGCACGGACGAACTGGCGCAACCGTAGACGACACCTGCGATCAGCACGACCGCAGCAAGGGTTCTTGTCCGCATACTGTCGTTCTCCTTCTCGACCGATTCCCCGGTTCGGCCTGTGTGCTGGCGACGGTTGCAGCAAGGGTGCCAACGATTCGAAGCTGAAGAACTGAGGGATTTGCCTCAGTGCCCCCAACGTCGGGCGCCGCCCTGTCGAACGGCGAAGATCGCCGTCGAATTGCGAAAATCGAACGTGCGTGCTGTCGAGGCGGCGGCACGCATTCCCAACGGCGTGACGGTCAGGATCCCGACCCGGTTCTCACGCAGCGTGAACCCCGTAACGGAGAACGTCAGGCGGAGCGTGCAGCCGGTGCATCGCCGGACGACGGCCGACATCCCCGCGAGACGAGGGGATGGAACCGCGCGGGCCTCGACAGACGCGTGCGAAACCGCTTGACGTGCGTGAGACGGCCGTCATAATGAACGCCTGGGGCGCGGCTGTGCTGGCACCGATGTGTCCGAGACTCGCGGTCTGTCACCGCCCGCCACCGGCTCGGCACGCCCTCTGACCTGCCCCTTGATATCGGCGCCATTTCCCAGGAGAACAGCCTTGCGACACATTCGACGCGTCAGCGCGCTTGCGTGCGTGCTCGTCGCCTCCTTCGTGACACTCGCCGCGGCGCAGTCGATTCCGACGCCGTCCGACTTCCTGAAAGTCACCGTCGGAGGCGACGGCGTGCTCATCAGCTACGACCAGGCGGTCGCCTACTGGAAGGCCGTGGCTGAGAAGAGCGAGCGCATCAAGGTCCAGGAGCTCGGTCAGACTTCGATGGGGCTCCCCTACGTCGTTGCCATCGTCACGTCGCCCGAGAACCACAAGAAGCTGGACTACTACCGGGACCTCAACGACCGGCTCTACGACCCGCGAAAGACCACTCCGGCGCAGGCCAAGACGCTGATTGCGGAGGGGAAGACGATCGTCGCCATTCAGATGGCGATCCACGCCACTGAAGTCGGTGCGGCACAGATGTCGCCGGAGCTGGCGTACCGCTTCGCCACCGACAACTCGCCCTGGATGAGAGACGTGCTCGACAAGACCATCATCGTGCTCTCGCCGTCGCACAATCCGGACGGGATGAACATGGTGGCGGAGTGGAACAGGAAGGTGGCAGGCAGCAAGCTGGACCCGTCCACCCTGCCGTTCCTCTACCACAAGTACGTCGGCCACGACGACAACCGCGATTGGTACATGTTCACGCAGAAGGAGAGCCAGATCAGCGTGGAGAAGATCTGGAACCACTGGCACCCGCAGATCAGCTACGACCTCCACCAGATGGGCTCGAACGCGGCGCGCATCTTCGCACCGCCCTACGTCGACCCGTGGGATTCGAATGTCGATCCGATCGTGCGCGCCAACGTCACCTGGCTCGGCGGCGCCATGGCCAACCGGATCATCGGGGCGGGTAAAGAGGGGGTCGCGGTGCAGGCGATCTACGACGCCTGGACCCCGGCGCGCGGCTATGTGAACTACCACGGCGGCGTCAGGATGCTGACCGAAGCCGCCAGCGTGAAGCTCGCCAACCCGGTCGAGGTGACGTTCGATCAGTTGGCGCGAGGCATCGGCTACGACGCGAAGACCGTGTCGTGGAATTTCCCGCAACCGTGGCGCGGGGGCACCTGGCGGCTGCGCGACATCATGGACTACGAGCATCTCGCCATCGACGGCGTGCTCGAACACGCGGCGCGAAACCGCGAGCAGTGGCTGTCGAACTTCTACCGCGTCAACGCGAACGCCGTCGGCCGGAAGGACCCGGAGAGCGGCAGGCAGAAGCCGTATGCCATCGTGATCCCCGCGGATCAGAAGGACCAGGCCAGCACGTTCAAGATGCTCTGGGCGCTCCAGTTCGGAGACGTCGAGATCTCGCGCGCGAAGGCGGCGTTCACCGCCGGCGGCAGGCAGTATCCGGCCGGCTCGCACGTGATCCTGATGGCGCAGCCGGCCAGTTCCTACGCCAAGACGCTCACCGAGATCCAGCACTATCCCGACCTCCGCCAGTACCCCGGCGGTCCGCCGCAGCGCCCGTACGACGTGACGGCCTACACCATGCCGCTCATGATGGGCGTCGAGACGGTCACCGTGCAGGAGCCCTTCCAGGCCGACCTCGATCTCGTGAAGGAACGGATCGCGCTGCCGTCGGGCCGCGTGGCCGGCGTGCCGGTCGCCAGGGCGAAGGCGTACCTCTTCAAGCACGACAACGGCGGCATCATGGCGCTGACCCGGCTCGCGAAGCTCGGCGTGCGCGTGGAGTGGAGCACGGTGGCGTTCACCTCGGGCGGCGTGCAGTACCCGACGGGCACGATGGTCGTGCCGCTCGCGGGCCAGCCGAAGACGATGAAGGCCACCCAGGTGCACCAGGCGGTGGCGGCGGCGGCCAAGGC
Source organism: Vicinamibacterales bacterium (assembly GCA_036504215.1). Lineage (NCBI taxonomy): Bacteria > Pseudomonadati > Acidobacteriota > Vicinamibacteria > Vicinamibacterales > Vicinamibacterales bacterium. The sequence continues at coordinate 56,231 of DASXVO010000085.1, forward strand.
GTGCCCCGTTGAGTTCGTGGCGATCGCCGACAAGGTGCTGCCGGCTGGCAGGGCCGTGAGGATGCCGCGTGTCGCGATGTACAAGTCGTACGTCGCGTCGATGGATGAAGGATGGACCCGCTGGCTCTTCGAGCAATGGGAGGTCCCGTTCACCTCGCTCGAGAACAAGGACGTCCGGGCCGGAGCGCTGCGCGCGAAGTACGACGTGGTCGTGCTCCCGCAGCAGAGCGCGCCGAGCATGATCAACGGACACCGGCCGGGTGCGGTTCCGGATGAGTACGCCGGCGGTCTGGGAAAGGAAGGGGTGGCCGCGCTCAAGGAGTTCACCGAGGCGGGAGGCACGTTGATCGCGCTCGACGCGGCCAGCATGCTGCCGATCGAACAGTTCGGCCTGCCCGTGAAGAACGTGCTGGCCGACACCCGGGGCAACCATGAGGCGCTCGGACCGGACTCGGCGACCTTCTATGGTCCCGGCTCGATCTTGAAGGCCGTGGTGGACGTGAACAGCCCGATCGCCTACGGTGCGGAACCCGATGGCATGATCTGGTTCGAGCAGAGCCCCGCGTTCGCAGTCTCCGGCAATGCAAAGACGATCGTGAGCTATCCGCCGCAGGGTTCGGTGCTGCTGAGCGGATGGCTGCTCGGCGGCGAGAAACTGAACGGCCGTTCGGCGGTCGTCGAAGCGCCGCTCGGCAAGGGTCGTGTGGTGCTCTTCGGTTTCCGGCCCCAGTACCGGGCGCAGACCTGGTCGACCTTCAAATACCTGTTCAACTCGCTCTACTACGCGACGATGGACGAGGCGACGTCGACGGTGAGAAAGAAGTAGGCGTATCCGTGGGGCGCCGTCAGCAGTGTCCGGCTGCGGCGGCGCCCTCACTGAGCGGGACTTCCGTCCTCTGCGTCAGCGGTTGTCCGGCCGAGTGGCCTCTCTGGAAGCGTCGAACCGGGCCAGGCACTCGGGGCAGATGCCGTGGCTGAAGGTCGCCTCCGAGTGGTCGCGGACGTAGACCTCGATCTGTTCCCAGTAGCCGCCGTCGTTGCGGACCTTCTTGCACCAGGCACAGATCGGCAGCAGCCCGCGCAGCGTATTGACGTCAGCCAGGGCACGGTTCACGCGCTGCTGGAGTTCCTCTTCGAGGCGCCGATGCTGGCGCAGTCGCCACCTGAGGCCGCCGGTCACCACGCCCACGGCGCCCAGCACGACGGCAAAACCAAACCACGCGGTCTGATAGACGAACGGCTCGACGTTGACCTCGAACGGCGCGGAGGCCTCGCTCCATGTCATGCCGTCGGCCGATGCCGCGATCTGGAACCGGTAGTTGCCGTGGGGAAGGCTGGGATAGAACGCTTCACGCTGGGTTCCCGCATACACCCAGTCGCCCGAGAGTCCATCCATCCGCCACCGGAACCGGATCCGGTCGGCATCGAGCAGCGTCTTCGCCGTGTAGCGGATCGTGAGCGTGCCCGCGCCAGGGGGAAGCCGCACCGCTTGACCGGGATCCCGTGTGATGCCGTTCGCCGTCACTTCCTCCAGTCGAACCATCGGCGCGCTGGCCGGCGCCGGGATGTTCGACGGGTCAACGACGACAAGTCCTCTGTAACTGGGAAGCCACAAGCGTCCTCGAGAATCGACAGCGCCCGAGGGGGACTGACCTCCCGCGAACGTCGTGCTCCGGAGCGCGTCGGACGCTCCGTAGGCCACCGACGTCACCTTGCCGATGCGCCCGTCCGCGAAACTGTCGAGCTGATTCCGAGAGACGCGAAAGAAGCCCCGGTTGCACGTCATCCAGAGGTTGCCCGCGCGATCCTCGAGAATCGTCTCCGCGAAGCCATCCCAGAGTCCGTCCGACGTGCGGATCGTGACGAGTCGGTCATCACGCAGGCGGGTAATCCCGCCGCCGCCGGTGCCGACCCAGAGGCTGCCGCGGGCGTCTTCGTGAAACGCCATGACCTTGTTCGACGCGAGGCCGTCCTTGGTCGTCAGGGCGCGGAACGCTCCGCCTCGAAGCCGAACGAGCCCGTCGCCGGCCGTTCCGAACCAGAGCGTCCCGGCGTGATCCTCGAACATCGAGACGACTCCGTCGAGCGGTACCCCTGGGGCGGTGACCGCGACGATGCGGTGCCCGTCGAATCGGCCGAGGCCCGTCATCGTCCCGACCCAGAGCGTTCCGGCGCGATCCTGATAGACGGCGCGGACGTCGGCGCCCGGAAGGCCCTCCGCGATTCCGTACACCGTGATCCGTCCTTTGTTCAGCCGGGCGAGCCCTGAGGTGTAGGTCCCGATCCAGAGGGAGCCGTCCCGGTCCTCGCAGAGCGACGACGCCTCATCGCTCGGCAGGCCGTCCTTCGTGCGTATCGTGGTGACGGTGTTCCCCTCGATCCGATTCACGCCGCCGCCGGCGGTCGCCACCCATGTCGCGCCGTCGCGCGTGTGGAGCACGGCGCGGGTGTTGTTGTTCGAGAGGCCCTCGGGTACCCCGAAGACGAGGAAGCGCCGGTCGCGCAGGCGGTTCAGCCCGCCCACCCACGTTCCCACCCACAGGCTGCCCTCGCGGTCCGCATAGAGCGACCACACCTGGTCTGCCGAGAGACCTCCGGCCGACGAGAGGGAGGAGAAGCGTCCGGCGCTCATCCGGCAGATTCCCGCACCCCACGTCCCGATCCAGAGCGTCCCCTGCGCGTCGAGCGCGAGAGCCGCGAGTTGGTTGCTGGGAAGGCCGTCGGCCACGGTGTATGTCGTGACCCTGCCGTGATACACGCGTGCGAGGCCGGCGCCCGCCGTCGCCGCCCAGACCCCGCCCTCGGCGTCTGACAGCACGGCGCGGACTTCGGCGTGCGGAAACCCGGTGCTGGATTGAAGCGTCTCGAAGCGGCCGCCCGAATATGACACGAGTCCCCCACCCGTCGTGCCGATCCAGAGCGTGCCGTCGCGGTCGAAGGCGACCGAGCGCAACTTGTCGGTGGGCAGGCCGTCGGCCTTTCGGAACACCCGGGTTGCGCCCTTTGCCCAACGGACCAGGCCGTTGTTGGTCGCAGCCCACACGGCCCCGTCCTTCGCCTGGCAGAAGGACCACACCGCCGACCCGGCGGTCACTTCTTCACCGAACGCGATCCGGAAACGTCCGTCCTTGTGGATGACGGCGGCGCCTGACCGCCCAATCCAGAGGTTTCCCTCTGCGTCCTGCATCATGCCGAGCACCGAACCCGAGCCGAGTGCAGGGACCGTGCGGGCATCGAACACCGTGAAGCGGACGCCGTCGAAGCGGGCGAGGCCGTCGAGCGTCCCCACCCAGAGGTAGCCGTCCCTCGTCTCGGTGATCGCCTGGACGGTGCTCTGCGGCAGGCCCTGTTCGGTCTGCCAGCGATCGTTCTGATACTGCGTGAGCGCACGCGTGGGGTTGAGGGCTTCGGCGGGCAGCGCGGCGACGGTCAACCCGAAGAGCAGCATCGCGACGGGCCCCACGCCCGCGGTCGCGCGGCGCTTCTTCCCCCGATGTCCGAACGCACGCCAGCTCAGCATGTACATTTGCGTGGATTTTACCTGATGACGGCCGGTGTCATCACCGGCTTGTGTCGGGCCATGCGCGCCTGGCCGTGCCAGCCGCGTGGCTCCGCCGGCGCCGCTCCGGCAAGGGCCGCGACCCGGGTCGGCGGCGACATCTACTTGTCCCGATCCAGCCACGTCGTCGCCGACGGGCCCGTCCCCGTCACGTGAAGGATCACCTCTCCATCCTTCGCCCACGTGAAGTGCGGTTGTTTCCGCGGCTCGGTGAAGACACTGCCGGGCGGCAACGCGGTCATCTTCGTCTCGTCGAACTTCCCGCCGTACCCGACGAGCAGCGTGCCGCTCATGACAAGGACGATTCGCTCCTCAGGGTGGAAGTGCGGCGGGATACGAAGACCGGCTGGCAGCCTGGTGCGGGCCGCGTACGGACCAGGCTTGTCGACATCGCCGACCACGCGGGCCTGGTAGGTGCCGTTGGGCATGGCCACGAAGTGCAGATCGGCCTGCCGCACCATGGTCAACTCGAGGGCGCGGTCCTGGGCGATGGCGAAGCCCGCGATGGCGGTCACCGCAATGGCCGCCGCGACCGAGACCGCGGCTCTTCTGCCAATCCGAGTGCTGTTCATGGCATCCTCCCTCGACTTCACTCCGAAGGACTGAACTGGATTTCAACTCTACCCTCAGAGCCTCTACCGCTTCAATGCGGGTGGCCGCCCGGGTACGAGCCCTGCGAGGCCGGAGACGACCAGATGTCCCCAACTGCACAGACGCTCGTCAGCGACCGCCCTGTTCGGTGTGATACCAGTGGCATCTTGCGATGGCGGGCGAGGGCGCGGTCGCCACCCACACGGTTCTCAGCTCGACCAGCGGCTGCCTCATCGTCAGCTCCTCGGAGTCGGAGGGACGGCGGCGGCGTAGGGGCCCACGCTCGAGGGAGGATTGGCCGCCAACCCCGCCGGCGCGACGAAGGGCGAGATTCGCGCCTCCAGACAGGCTACAATCCCTGAGCGGCGACCCGTACACCAGTTTCGTCCACATCCTTCCCGAAAGGGGGCGCGGGCATGGGTTTCCTCGACGCACTCCTCAAGCAAGGTCCCGCCATCGCGCAGATGGCGGCTGCCAATCCTCAGGTCGTCAAGGCGGCGCTGTCGCTCCTCAGCTCTCGCGACACCTCCGTCGGTGGCTCGGGCGGACTTGCCGGTCTGGTCGGAGCTTTCCAGCAGAAGGGACTCGGCGATATGGTGTCCTCCTGGATCTCGACCGGCCCGAATCCGCCGGTCACCGGTTCTCAACTCGAGCATGTCATGGGCGCGGACGCGCTGGGGCAGTTCGCACAGGCGGCTGGGGTCTCGCCGGCGTCCGCCGGCGGCGCGCTGGCGTCCGTGCTTCCCGGCCTGATCGATCACCTGACGCCGCAGGGCACGATGCCGCAGGGCAACGCCCTCGAAGACGCGATCGGATCGCTGCTCGGATCACTCGGCCGGTAATCCGTCGCCATTCGGCTCACTCGTCACAGGAGGTCAAGATGGCACTGGCTGACAAGTACGGAGACGTGCTCGGGCTCGCGCAACAACTGGGCGTGAAGAACGGCAACTGGAAGGAAGAGGGCGGAAAGATCCAGATGTGGGGGACGACCACCTACCAGCTCGAGGCGAACCTGCTCTGGGACAAGATCAAGGAGCACGCCGGCTGGGAGAGCGAAGTCGCGGCCGACATCAAGGCCGAGAACAGCGACATCTACGGTATCTACGAGGTGAAGTCGGGCGATACCCTGTCGAAGCTCGCAAAGAGCTTCCTGGGCGACGCCAACCGGTACATGGACATCTTCAATGCCAATACGGGCCAGTTGAAGGATCCGAATCAGATCCGGGTCGGCCAGAAGCTGACCATTCCCAACCGGTAGTCCCAACTCGCTCCTCGGGCCGCGCGCGCATCTGGTCGCGCGGCCCATTCCCTCGCCGTCTGCTCGTGCCCTGGCCTCGACCTCGAGGTGAGTGCCCCCGGCCGCGAATATTTGTATTGAAAGTCGACACGACGCGCATTTACCATAAAGAAATTGAAGACACACCGATGACATACCCTGTGCCCCGTCGAGGGCGACCCACGAAGTTCGGCCGCCCGGCGCAGGCCGTGACCATCACCCTCCCGGATGACATCGTGGCGGCGTTCAGGTCCGTGGATCCAGACCTGAGCCGCGCGATCGTGCGCCTGGCCGAGGCGTCCGGGTCGAAGATCGTGCCGCGCCGTCCGGTCGAGTTGTCCCACTACGGCCACAGCGCCGTGATCGTCCTCGAGCCGACGAAGATCCTCGAGCGGTTGCAGGGCGTGCAGCTCGTGCCGCTGCCCGATGGCCGGGCCCTGATCTCGCTCGACGAAGGCACCGGAGTCGCCGAGTTCGAAGTCCGGGTTCGCGATACGCTGGCCGCCGGGTCGGCGTCTCCTGACGAGCGGACCGCGCTCGAGGCCCTCGGCGACATCCTGAGAGAGGCTCGCCGCTCGCGCAGCGTTACCATCCGCCAGCGCAACATCATTGTCCTGGAGTCACAGAGCGCCAGGCACACCACGAAGACCGGGCGGGAGCCCGTGCGATCGAAGGAGAGATAGACACGTGAGATTAGTGAGCATCATTCCGGCCCTCATGGTCGTCGTGGCCGTGTCGGCGTGCAGCAACAGTTCGTCGACGCCGTCCACCCCGTCCACCCCGACGGCACCGACGACCCCGCCGACGCTGACCAAGCCCGCTCTGGACTCGCCCTCGGATGGCGCGCAACTCGACAACGTCCGGCCGACGCTGACCGTCGTGAACGGCACTTCTAACCAGTCCGGAACCAAGACGTACGAGTTCCAGGTGTCCGACAGTTCGAGCTTCTCGGCCAGGGCGGCTTTCGACGGTTTCTACGCGACGACCGTGAGCGGTACTGGCGTCGCCGAGGACCCCAGCGGCAAGACGACGTTCACCCCCACACAGGACCTCCAGCCCACCACGAAATACTACTGGCGGGCCCGGATGGTGCAGGGCACGACCAACTCCGACTGGTCCGATGTCCGGACGTTCAAGACGAAACTGGTTGGCTACAACAAGCCGGGCGCGCTCTACGATCCGCTCGTCAACAACGTAACGATCGGCACGATCGGCGGCTCCGGCAACATCACGTGGGTGCCCGGGCAGGGCATCCGGATGAACGACGAGCTCGCCTACGTCGTCTACGATCTGCCGCAGGTCTTCAGCAGCGGCGAGATGTCGGTCGAGGTTACCGGGCTCTCTCCCGGCGGCCAGCCTGGCAAGGCGAGGATCTTCTCGATGCTCGATCGGCTGGGGGCGATTGCGTCCTCGAGCAAGTACTCGTTCAACGTGCAATACCGCGGCGTCGGCGGCGTTCCCGACAACTGCATCACCTGGAAGGCCGTACTCGGCGACAACGACCACTCGGTGGAGGCATACGTCGACCGCTTTCAAATGGTCTTCACCCTCGACCCGTCGAAGGTGTACCTGTGGCAGGGGTTCTGGACGCCGACCTCGTTCAGGCTGGTTGTGAAAGAGGGCGGCACGACGGGCCCCGTGGTGTACGACCAAAAAGCGGACGCAACCCCGGGCACCAGCAACTGGAACCCGGGGAAGGTGTACGCGTTCATCGGGACCAACAACGGCGCCTTCGTGCGGAACGACGGCACGCGCGTGGGCATGACGGTCAGGAACCTCTGGGTGGGCAGCACGCCGCGGCCAGCGACGCTCGGCAGCGCCATCGACTTCCGGCGCTAGCCACAGCCGTCCGATCTCGCTGACTCCGTCGCGACGGCCAGTCGCGGCGGGTCAGCCGAGCCGGGTCAGCCGAGCCGGTGGGGATTCTCTCGTCGAGCCTCAGCTCCAGGTAATCTGATACTCGGTGTGGTGTGCGCCGCTTGCCATGGAGAGACCGATCGTGGCGCGTGGTGATTTCACGCCGGAGATCTCGAGCGCCCGTTCCATCCAACCCTTGATTCGATGTTCGACGATCGTGTGCGGCGTTTCGAACTCGGTGATGCGGAGGCGGATCGTCTTGTCGCCCTTCTCGACGACCTGCATCGCGCTCGGCTGATAGTAAGTCGGCATGATGGCACTCGCCCGCGAAACCAGTGAGTCCACAGACCCCAGCTTCACGAACACCTTGCCCCGGTCACCTGCTCCTCCGGAGTCGTGCCGGCCCGAACCAGCACGCGGGGCTACAGCGTGGCCGGCACCGCCGGCGCGACCAGCACCTCCACCCGGTGCTCCTCGTGGTCATCGACCAGCGGGATCGACATGTCGGCTTGGTCGCGCCCATCAACGGTGACGCGCTCTTCGCCGGTCGTGGGCGGCGTCTGGTGCACGCGGATGTGATAGACGGTTTCGCGGTACCGGTAGTGCACGGTGAAGCCGGTCCAGTCCGCGGGCAGGCACGGCTCGATCCGCAACCGGTCGCCGTCGAGCCTCAGGCCAAGCAGCGACTCGACAATCAGCCGGTACATCCACCCGGCCGACCCCGTGTACCAGGTCCACCCGCCGCGCCCGACGTGCGGGGCGACGGCGTAGACGTCGGCCGCCACGACGTAGGGCTCCACCTTGTAGGTCTCGATCGCGGCCGGCGATGACCCGTGTGCGATCGGGTTGATCAGCTCCCACACCTCCCACGCGCGCCGCGCATCGCCGAGTTCGGCGAAGGCCATGGCAGCCCAGATCGCCGCGTGGGTGTACTGCCCGCCGTTCTCCCGAACGCCGGGGACGTATCCCTTGATGTAGCCCGGGTCGAGTTCGGAGGTGTCGAACGGCGGGTCGAGCAGACGCACGAGCGCCTCGTCGCGACGAACCAACCGTGCGTCCACCGCGTCCATCGCGGTGCGGGCGCGTGTCGGGTCTGCGGCCCCGGAGAGCGCCGCCCAACTCTGCGCGATTGAATCGATCTGGCACTCCGGATTGCTCGCGGAACCGAGCGGCGACCCGTCATCGAAATACGCGCGTCGGTACCATGATCCGTCCCACCCCGTCTCCTCGAGACGCACGCGTAGCGCCGCCGCCTCCGACAGGCAGCGCTCCGCGAAGGCGGCGTCGCCGCGGCGCCGGGCCAGGTCGGCGAACGGCCTCAGCACGGCATGGAGGAAGAACCCCAGCCAAACGCTCTCGCCGCGCCCGCCCACCCCCACCAGGTTCATGCCGTCGTTCCAGTCTCCCGAGCCAATCAGCGGCAGACCGTGGACACCGAAGCGCAATCCCCTGACGATGGCTCGAACACAGTGGTTGTACAGGCTGGCCCGGTCCTCGGAGGCGCCCGGCAGGTCGTAGTAGGAATCCTCGTCGGGATTCACGGTACGGCCTTCGAGGAAGCGGACTTCCTCGGCGAGCACGCCCGTGTCCCCCGTGGCGTTCACGTATCGGCAGACGGCCATCGGCAGCCAGAGGAAATCGTCCGAGCAATGCGTGCGGACGCCGCGGCCCGCCGGCGGGTGCCACCAGTGCTGCACGTCGCCTTCCACGAACTGCCTGGACGCGCACAACAGCAGGTGTTGCCGCACGAGCGGAGCGTCGGCGTGGATGAGCGCCATCGCGTCCTGCAGCTGATCGCGGAACCCGAACGCGCCCCCAGACTGATAGAAGCCGCTGCGCCCCCACAGCCGGCACACCATCGTCTGGTACAGGAGCCAGCCGTTGGCCAGTGTATTGAGTGCGCGATCGGGCGTTTCCACGTTGATCGCGCCGAGCGTATGGCTCCAGTAGTGCCAGACCGCTTCGAGCGCGCGACGGGAGGCGTCCGCACCCGCGGCACGGCCGAGCATGCGCGCGGCATCGTCTCGGTCGCGTCCCGCACCGAGCCGGAAGACAGTCTCCCGCTCCTCTCCGTCGGCCAGGTCGACTGCCACCTGGATGGCCGCGCACGGGTCGAGCGCGCCGCCGACGCGGCCGGACAGCGTCGACCGCAGCATCGCGGCCGGGCGCCGGAGCGTGCCATTGCGTCCGACGAACTCCGTGCGGTCACCCGTCACACGGCGGCTCAGGTCGTCGGTGTGGAAGAACGCCGTGCGCCCGCCGAACTCGGCGTTGTACGCGTTCTCGGCGAACACGGCGCCCGTCTCGGGGTCGATCGTGGTCACGACGTGGGCGGCGGCCTTCCCCCGCAGGTCACCGAGGACCCATTCCACGTAGCCGGTGACGGTGAGGCGCCGCGGTCGGCCTGAGGCGTTGCGGACCTTCAACACCAGCCACTTCAGCGACGCCGCGACGTCCACGTACACCCAGTACTCAGAGGTGATGCCGTCCTCAGCGTGCTCGAACACGCTGTACCCAAATCCGTGGCGGCTCGTGTACGCACGCTCACCTCCGGCCGGTAGCTGCGTTGGCGACCAGAAGCGCCCGCTCTCTTCGTCGCGAAGGTAGAAGGCCTCGCCGGTCGCGTCGGTCACCGAGTCGTTGTGCCACGGCGTCAGGCGGAACTCGTGGGCGTTCTCCGACCAACTGTACGCGGAGCCGCTTTCAGAGATGACCGTGCCGAACCCGGGGTTGGCCAGGACGTTCACCCAGGGTGCCGGCGTCACCGCGCCCAATCCGGTCGTGACGACGTACTCGTGGCCGTCCGGGGTGAAGCCGCCCAAGCCGTTGCAGAACACCAGGTCGTCCCGGGGCGGCAGCACCGGATCGGGAACCGACCCGCGCCGGGACCGCGCGGCCGTGAATCGTGCGGGCAGCGGGTCTGCCGGGCGACCGTCAATCTGCTCGGCCAGCGAGCCGCGGCTGTCGGAGATGATCGCTCGGGCGACCGACTGGAACAGGATTCGGTCCTCGTTCGAGATCTGCTCGGCCGGGCGCACGAAGATGGCGCCGGGGCGAACCGGCGCATTCGTCTCGACGCCGGCCGCGATGAGGCCGACGATCTGCTCCTGAAGCGCCTGCCGGTATCCCGCACGGTCTTCGTTCCAGATCACGAGGTCCACCGCCAGCCCCTTCAGGCGCCAATAGGCGTGGGCCTGCACGAGCTGGCGCACCAGCTCGATGTTCGCCGCGTCGCCGATCTGCAGCAGCACGATCGGCAGATCGCCGGAGACCGAGTAGCCCCACAACCCGGACTGGCCGCGCCGGTTCGCGGCGAGGACGGCGGGATCGGCGCGCAGCGACGGGTTCCCATAGATGATCGATCCTGCCAGCCGGCAGTAGAGCTGTGCATCCGCTTCGCTGGCGTTCAACTGCCGCAGGACGACGTGCGCGTGCGTGGACGCCAGCGCGAAGACGCGATTGGCGAGACGTCGGTCCTGGTACTTGCCGACCAGGCCCAGGCAGGCGGTGCGGGTGTCGGCCATGCCCGACACGATGTCGATCGTGATCGTCTCGTCCGGGTCGAGCCCGTACCGGCCCCGAACCGAGACGATGGGGTCGAGAACCGAACCCTCCGTGCCCGACAGCGGCCCCGGCTCTCGCATCGCGCACGGATCCGCGGCCGTCCGGCCGCGTCCGAGGAAACGCAACCGATCGGTCTCGTACGAGAGGGCGCCGCCGGCCGCCGCGCCGTGCGCCGCCAGCAGATGGAACATCCAGGGCGACGATTCGTCACGCGAGCGGGGCCGCCTCGTGCAGAGGATGGCTCGCTGGTCGGGAACGACCTCCGTCTGGACGAAGAGGTTGCTGAACGCCGGGTGCAGCGCCTCCGCGGCGGGGGACGCCAGCGCGACCTCTGCGTAGCTCGTCACCTCGATCGTCCGGCGCGTGCGACCGCAGTTGGTCAAGTGCAGCCGCCGCAGTTCGACGTCGTCCTCCGGTGACACGGCGATCTCGGTGTAGCTCTCGATCTGGTGACTCTTGCTGCGGAACTCGGCACGCGCCTCGGAGAACACCGCCTCGAACCGATCGAATGGCTGCAGCGTCGGCTGGTGTGCCGTGGACCAGAAGGCGCCGTCCGAGACATCCCGGATGTAGCAGAACGCGCCCCAGTTGTCCGCGGTTGCGTCCTCGCGCCAGCGAGTAACGGCCAGGTCTTTCCATCGGCTGTAGCCGCCGCCGGCGTTCGTGACGACGACGTGATATCGGCCGTTGGAGAGCAGCTGCACCTCGGGGTTCGGCGTGTCTGGGCCGCTGAACGAACGCACCTCGACGTGGGCGCCGGTGGGCGCCGTACGGGCGTCCGCCGCAGGGGTCGGCGGCAAATAGAGCGCGGTCGCGCGCGGGATTCGCTCCTGGAGCAGCAGCGCCGTCGCCTGAAACGCCGGGTCGGACGCGAAACGCTCCTGCATGCGGCGGTCGAGCAGCAGGTGCGCCAGCGACAGGAACGTCATCCCCTGGTGATGGGCCATGTAGGAGCGAACGACGGCGTGCGAATCACCGCGCGGCAGGCGCGTCGGGGTGTAGTCGATCGCCTCGTAGAAGCCGAGGTCTCCCTCGAAGCCCTCTGCCGCCAGCCGCTGCAGGTTGGAGCACGCCTCTTCGGGCGCCACCATCAGCGCGAGGGCTGACGCATAAGGCGCGACGACCAGGTCGGCGGCGAGGCCGCGTTTGAGGCCGAGGCCGGGCACACCAAACGCGCGGTACTGATAGGTGAGCCGCGCATCGAGGAGGTTGTAGCCCGACTCGGAAATGCCCCAGGGCACGCCGCGGTGCCTGCCATATTCCACCTGGCGCTTCACGGCCGCCTTGCAGGTCTGATCGAGCAACGTGTCGTCGTAGCCGGGCATCACCACGAGCGGCATGAGGTACTCGAACATCGAGCCGCTCCACGAGAGCAGCACCGGCTCGCCAGCCGCCGTCGTCAGCAGGCGGCCGAGCGCAAACCAGCTCTCCTGCGGCAGGTGTCCCTGTGCGATCGCGACGAACGTGCAGAGACGCGCCTCGGACGCCAGCAGGTCGTAGTAGCTCGAATCGCGCCGACGCTCGGCAACGTTGTAGCCGATGGACAGGAGCTGCCGGGTCTGGTCGAACAGGAAGCTCCATTCCATCTCCGCGAGGTCGATCGCCTGCGCCGCGAGGCGGTTGATGGCCGCCACTCTCGTCCTGGCGGGGCCGGCCCACTCACCGTCGAGCGCGGCCAGTTCGCCGAGCGTCGGGATGGAGTTGAACTCGGGAACGCGCCCCGGCGCCTTCCCGGAGGCGGGGGCCGTCGCAAACGGCGCCAGGTACTCGAGATCTCCCAGGGCATCCCGGCACTGGTCGGCCGCCGCCGATGCCCACCGGCTCGCAGCATGCCCGGGAGACGACGCCAGCGCGGCTGCCAGGGCGCGGCTCTCCGCGGCAAGGCGTTCGAGCGTCAGCCTCCCCTCCTCGATCGTGATCGGGGCGGCCTCGCACGCCACATCGAAGGCCTTCCGGAGCCGCGTCATGGCGGTCGTCGGCGCACCCCGGTGGGTGTCGGCTGCGAGGGCGAATGTGGCCCGCAGTCCCTGAAAGGTACGCGTCGTCAGGATCTGATCGCCCACGAGGGCGAGCAGGCCAGGCCTGAGCGTGAGGAGATGACCGGCCAGGTTGCCGCTGTCCACCGTGGAGATGTACCGCGGTTCGAGCGGCGCCAGCGAGAGGGTGTCGTACCAGTTGTAGAAGTGCCCTCGGTGGCGTTCCATCGCGGACATCGCCTGGAACGCGCGCACGGTACGATCCACGAGCCGCCCTGCGGAGATGTAGCCGAAGTCGTAGGCCGAGAGATTGGCGAGCAGCGCCAGCCCCATGTTGGTCGGCGACGTGCGGTGCGCCAGGCCGGGAGCTGGCGACTCCTGGTAGTTGTCCGGTGGCAGCCAGTGATCGTCCGGGCCGACGTACGTGTCGAAGAAACCCCAGGTCCTGCGCGAGACGCCGCGGAGGAACCGCAGTTGGTCCATCGTGAGCCGCGCGCCGCGACGCGTGATCGGGCGGCTGATCTGCCACGTCAGGGCCGGTGCGGCCAACCAGAGAAGCAGGATGGGCGCAGCGGCAGCGAGAGCGGCCGGCCGGGCCAGCCACAAGTACACACATGCGCCGACGGCGAGCGCGGTCCCGATCCACATCCTCTCCCACGCTCCGACCACGCCCTCGCGGGCGCGGTGTGCGCGAACGCCGGACGGCGTCCATTCGAGGAGCCGCCTGCGCGTGACGAGCAGCCGCACGGAGGTGCGCAGCACGGCGGAGAGGCTGAAGCACGCTTCGTACGGAAGGCACGCGAGCATCAGCATCGCCTGCGTGACCTGACGCCCGAGCGATCGGGCGTTGCCTTCGAGATGAGCGACGAGCGGCACGTCGTCAGGTTTTCGCACGAGGCCGGGAAGCCACGTGACCAACGCCGGGAGCAGCAGGCAGCCCACGCCAGCGACGGTCCATCCCCACACGGGCGCCAACGCCGCCCACGCGAAGAAGAACAGCCCAACCAGCGCCGCGGGCACGAGACTGCGACGGAGGTTGTCGAGGAGTTTCCACCGACCCAACGCGGGGAGCGGATTCCTGGTGTGGCGCCCATCGCGGCCGGGCACGGCCGGGAACAGCCAGCGCCACAACTGCCAGTCGCCACGGATCCAGCGATAGCGCCGGCGCACGTCTTCCTCGTAGCGGATCGGGTACTCCTCGTACACCTGCACGTCGGTCAGAAGTCCGGCTCTCGCGTAACACCCTTCGAGCAGATCGTGGCTGAGGATCCGGTTGTCCGGGAACCGGTCGCCCACCGCACGGTCGAACGCGTCCACGTCGTAGATCCCCTTGCCGATGAAGGAGCCTTCGCCGAACAGGTCCTGGTAGACATCGGACACGACACGCGTGTAGGGATCGATGCCAGGCTCGCTGGCCATCAACCGCGCGTACTGGGACCGGCTCGCGCCGGACAGACTGACGGCCACCCGGGGCTGGAGGATGCCATACCCCTCGGTCACGCGCTGCTCGCGCTCGTCGTAGTGCGGGCGGTTGAGCGGGTGCATCATCGCCCCGACGAGCAGGCGGGCGGCGTCGCGCGGCAGTTGCGTGTCCGCATCGAGGGTGATGACGTACTTGACCTGCCGGAGGATTCCGGTGTTCCCGACGACGCGCGCGAAGTTGCCGTTCGAGCGGCCGCGGAGCAGCGCATTCAAGTCCGCCAGCTTCCCGCGCTTGCGCTCGTACCCCATCCAGACCCGCTCCCCCGGGTTCCAGCGCCGCGCCCGATGGAAGAGGAAGAACGGACCTCCGTATTTCTCGTTCAGTTCATCGATCCGCTGCGCGGCCAGCGCAACCAGCGTTTCATCTTCGGGCAGGACTTCCTGGGATGCGTCGACCAGGTCCGTCAGCAGTCCGAAGGCCACGTGGTCGTCCCGGTTGCCGAGGAAACGCACCTCCAACGCCTCGACCAGGTGTTCGACGTTCTGCTCGCTCGTGATCAGCGTGGGAACGACGACCAGAGTCCGCGAGGCCAGGGGAATCCCCTCCGACAGGTCCATCTTCGGCAGGGCACGAGGGGTCGCCAGACGGGTGGCCACGGCGTTCACGAGAGCGACCGCCACCTGGCCAATGCAGAACAGCAGGATGAGCCCGAAGAGCCCGAACAGCCAGTCGTTGACGAGCGCCCCCCGCGCCTCCACCATCAGCGCCGCCGTCGTCACCACCGTGAGCGCGCCGATGCCGCCGAGATAGAGCGTCAGCGGATGGCTGAGGCACACCTGCCGCACGGTCTCGGGAATCGAGAAGCGCGACCGAACCGCTCGATGGAGTTGTGAGAGCCCCTTGCCCACGAGGTAGAAACCGACATGAGTGGCCCTGGCCACCGGATCGGCGCCGGCCGCGGCCGCACGCGCGAGGTCGACCGCGTGGCGGGCTACGTCGCCTTCTGCCCGGCCGTTCCGCCGGGCCGTTCTCTCCACGACGTGGCGATACTGATCCCGTGTGGCGAAGTCCATCAAGGGATACACGCCGGCGGGGTCCTCCCGCAGGACCTGCTCGACGACGCTGCGCGCTTCGACGAAGTCGCGCCAGTCGGCGGCCCCGAGAAACCGGAGGCTGCTGATGCTGTTGCTGATCGAAACCTGATCGGCGGCCTGCTGCTGGTTCTCCGCCTGCACGAGTTGCTCGATCGTCAGGCCGTCCTCCGACAACCGCTGCTCGATCCACGTGAGCGGCAGTGCCAGCGCGGGGCCCTTGCCCTGGAGGCGGCGGACGAACTCGGCGACGAACGAGCCGACCATCGGTGGATCCGATCGCGCCATGTCGGCGATCGACAGGATGAGGCTCTTCGGGTCCTTCTCCGCGATTGCCGTCATCTGGTCCGCCCAAAGGTCGGCGCGGTTCCGATTCACGCGATCGGCACCGATTCGGGCCGCGACGCGGCGAAGGTTCTCGAGCAGGGCGAGCCGCAGCATGATCGGAATGGCCCACAGTTCGCCGATCGTGAGCGGTGTGATCGTCTGGTAGACCGAGACGAAGCCGCCGAGGCCGTCAGTGTCGAGGCGGCCGTCGCCGTGCGAGATCGTCTCGAGCGCGATGTCATAGACGCGCGGCAGGCCGGCCGACGGGCCGTCGGTCAGGCGCGGCAGCTCACGGCTGTACCCTGCCGGCAGGTGGCGGCGCGCCGTGCGAATCTGTTCCTCGATCAGGTAGAAGTTGTCGAGCAGCCACTCGCCGGCGGGCGTGATCCGTCGGTCGGTGTTGACGGCCTCCGTCAGCAGGCTGCGGACGGCGACGAGCAGGGTTTCGTTCTCGGCCAGCCGCGCCAGCAGTTCGTTCGACCCACGCCGCCCGCCGAGCCGGTGCGCCGCCGCCAGCACCTTCCCGTGCTGCGCCATCTGCTCGCGGCTGAACAGTTCCGCGCGCAGCGGAGGCTTCTCGCTCGAGAGCGTGACCGAGAGGTCCGCCCGATGGGTCAGGGCGTCGCGCCACGAGTGCGCGTTGTCACGGGTGTTCTGTTGGCGGAATGCCACGCGAGCGGTGTCCTTCCTCGCGACCTCGCAGGTGGCGCGACGTGTGAAATGGCGCTCTTGATGGTAGCAGAGTCGCCGTCGCGACACTGTTCACTTCGGCACACCAGGCGGCCAGCCACACTGCTGCCGTGGCGTGCCTGGATCCGGGCGCGGACACTGCAAATGGTAAGCCGAACCCGGCCAATCTGGATGTGCACTACAGAACAGACTCGGACGCCGCGGCGGCGTAGCCTTCGATCAGGAAAACCCCACGGACGGGTCGGTCGTGATGTTGAAAAGGGAGATGGAGATGTTCAGCCTGCGGTCGGTGGCGGTCTCGCTTCTGTGTCTGGCATGGTGGGCCTCATCGAGCCAGGCCCAGGATCTGTCCCGGTATCGGGAGTTCCGACTCGGCACGACCCTCTCGGCCGTCGCGCTGCAGGCGGACGTGCCGACGATCGGCGTGCGCCTGATCCACTCGCGTCCGAGCCTCATCCAGGAACTGGGCTGGCAGCCACGTCCGGCAGCGAGACCCGCCTCGGAGGCGGTGAGGAACGTCCGGTTCACGTTCTGCGATAGCCTCCTGTACCAGATCACCGTCGACTACGACCGGGACCGGATCGAAGGGCTGACCGCTGGGGACTTCGTCGACGCGCTCTCGGTCTCCTACGGCGTCCCGATCCTCGCGTCCACCCGGATCGGCTCCGGACCGCCGCCAGCAGACGACGACCTGAGCCAGGGCGTCGACCGGACCGTGGTCGCTCAGTGGGAAGACCCACAGTACTTGGTCAGCCTGGTTCACACCAGCTACCCGTCCGCGTTCGGACTGGTGCTGCTGGCGAGACTGCCGGAACAACTCGCGCGCGTCGCAACGGCCGCGTCCACCCGCCTCGACGCGCTGGAAGCGCCGCAGCGGGAGGTCAACCGTCAGCAGAAGCAGGCTGACGAGGACCGGGCAAAGGCGGAGAAGGCCAGGCTGGTGAACAAGGCGGCGTTCCGCTTCTGAGACGGGGATCGGGCATGCTCGCTCCCACCCGACGTCTCGTCGTCGGGCTGATACGGCCGTCGCTGTATGACGACGATGGCTACGTCGTGCGGCACTGGCGAGGGATCCTTCCGAGCAACACGCTCAGTTGTCTCCACAGCCTGACCGAGGACGCGGTCAGCTCGGGCGCGGTTCCGTCTGCGAGCCCCATCACCATGCATGAGCTGGCGCCTTTGGCGGGGCGGGCAGCGGGTGCTAGAATGCCCCGTGAGCCCGTTCAAGGTGGTGGCGGTGAAACAGGCCCCGTTCGATGTCGAGGCGTTCCTCTCGACGTCAGGAGTGGCGAGAGCCGTGAGCGCATACAGCGCCGGAATGGTGCTGTTCGCTCAAGGCGACCCCGCCGAGAGCGTCATCTACATTCAGTGCGGCGCCGTGAAGTTGAGCGTCCTGTCCCGAGGCGGCCGAGAGGCGGTCGTGGGCATGTTCGGCCCCGGGGATTTCATCGGCGAGTGCGCCTTGGCCGGACAGCCACTCCGGATCGCCAACGCAACCGCCATCGTCGACACGACGGCGCTCGTCGTCGAGAGAGACGAGATGAAACGGGCGCTGCACGACGAGCACGCGCTGTCCGACCGCCTCGTCGCCCACCTGCTGACGCGCAATCTCCGCGTCGAAGCCGACCTGGTCGACCAACTGTTCAACCGGAGCGAGAAGCGCCTGGCGCGCGCGCTCCTCTTGCTGGCTCGGTACGGGAAGGAGGAGGAACCGCACCGGGTGTTGCCGAAGATCTCGCAGGAGGTCCTGGCCGAGATGGTGGGCACGACGCGGTCGCGCGTCAATTTTTTCATGAACAAGTTCAGGAAGCTCGGGTTCATCGAATACAACGGCAGCCTCAAGGTCAATCACTCCCTGCTGAGCGTCGTCCTGCACGATTGACAGCCCTCTACCGACATTGTGGCCGCCGCGCCGCCGACTCGGCCACGGCGTCGGGCGCCTGCGGCCGGATGTTCCGTTTTGCACAGACAGCGAGGTTCCCAGCCTGCCACCATGGGCCATGCCCCCCAAGAACAAGAAACCTCGTCCTTTCGACCCCGAGGCGTTCCTCAATTCGACGGGCGTCGCCAAGACGGTAGTGTCCTACGAAGCAGGGCAGCCGATCTACCTGCAGGGTGGGTCGAGCGATACGATTCTGTACATCAAGAAGGGCGAGGTGAAGCTCTCGGTGGTCTCGAAGACCGGCAGGGAGGCGATCGTCGCGATCCTCGGCGCCGGCAGTTTCTGCGGGGAAGGAGCGCTGGCTGGCCAGCCGCTCCGGATCGGCAGCGCGACCGCGCACATCGCAACCACGATCATCGCGGTCGCCAAGTCCGATATGCGGCGGTTGCTGCACGAGGAACATGCGCTGTCCGACGGATTCATCACGCACCTGCTCACCAGGAACGTCCGCATCGAAGAGGACCTGATCGACCAGTTGTTCAACTCCGCCGAGAAGAGGCTGGCCCGCACGCTGCTGCTCCTCGCCCGCTACGGCGAGGAGCATACGCCGCAGCGCGTCATCCCGAGGATCTCACAGGAGACGCTCGCCGAGATGGTGGGCACGACCCGGTCGCGTGTGAACTTCTTCATGAACAGGTTCAAGAAGCTCGGGTTCATCACTGACGCCGGGGGGCTGACGATTCACAACTCGCTCCTGAGCGTCGTCCTGCACGACTGACGGACCGGGCACCGGCCTCCGGGCTCGCGGGGCAGCCTCAGAGCCGGCCCGCCAGCATCAAGACAACCAGCACCAACAACACGAGACCGAGGCCGCTGCTGGGGTAGTACCCCCAACTCCGGCTGTGTGGCCAGGCTGGGATTGCCCCCAGCAACATCAGAACAACCACGACGAGCAGAATGGTGACCATCGCTCCTCCTTCCAGAGCACTATGCCTCGAGGCGGCCAGCTTCGGCTGTGCACTCTTGCACACGCAGATGCCGCGGGGCATGGGGACCATCAACGTCTGCAGCGAGATCGGCAGGGGCACGTCGTTCGCGGTCTACTTCCCGCGGGCAGAAGGCGCCGAGTTGGTCGTCGCACCGTCGCCGCCCGCGTCTCAGCCCCGCGCCGACACGCTGACGGTGCTGGTGGCCGCGGGCGCCGGAGAAGCGCTGGGCCTGTTCGAGACGCACGCCTCGATCGACGTGCTCCTGACCGATGTCGTGTTACCGGGTGCCAGCGGGCCGGATCTGGCCAAGTGGCTCCTCGAACGACAGCCGCGGAGCCCTCGGTCCCGAAATCACGTTTCTGCAGAAGCCGTTCACTGCGGAAGCGCTCGAACGGAAGCTCCGCGGGGTATTGGACCGGTAGCGCCCCGGCCGTCGGATGCGCGGCCGCGCGCTCAGGCCGTCCACACCCAGTCGCGAATCTCGGGCGGGTCCTCGAAGTGCGTCCGGGCGTACGTGGCTGCCCCTTCGATAGCCGTACGACACTCGGCAACGAGCGCCGCGCCACGGGCGCCCACCCGTGCCGTACGCCGCAGCGCCTCGATGCACAGGTGATAGCGGCTCATGCCGTTCATCGCAACCATGTCGAACGGCGTTGTCGTGGTGCCCTGCTCGTTGAATCCCCGCACGTGAAACCTCGCGGCCGCCGGCCGACCGTGCACGATCTCATGGATGGCCCGCTGGTAGCCGTGGAAGGCGAAGACGACCGGTTTGTCTTCGGTGAACAACTCGACGAACCTCGCGAGCGACATGCCGTGCGGGTGGGCATCGGGAGGAAACAACGTCATCAGGTCCACCACGTTCACCACCCGGACCCTGAGTTCGGGCGCGTGGCGGCGCAGCCACCACGCCGCGGCCGCTGTCTCGAGTGTCGGCACGTCGCCGGCCGCCGCCAGCACGACGTCGGGTTCGCCGCCGTCGTCGTTGCTCGCCCACTGCCACACCGACGCCCCGCGCGCACAGTGCTCCCTGGCCGAGGCGAGGTCCAGCCACTGCAATTGCGGCTGCTTGTCGATGACGATCAGGTTCACGTAGTCGCGGCTGCGGAAGCAGTGGTCCGCGACCGAGAGCAGGCAGTTCCCGTCCGGCGGCAGGTAGATGCGCGCCACCGTCCCGCGCTTCGACAGCACGACGTCGATGAGCCCGGGGCCCTGGTGACTGAAGCCGTTGTGGTCGTTGCGCCAGCAGGTGGACGTCAGCAGGATGTTCAGCGAGGCGACCGGCGCGCGCCACGGCAGCCGGTGACTCTCGGCAAGCCACTTCGCGTGCTGGACGACCATCGAGGCCGTGATCATCGCGAACGCCTCGTAGGAGGCGAAGAGACCGTGTCGGCCGGTGAGCAGGTAACCCTCGAGCCAGCCCTCGCACAGGTGCTCGCTCAGCACCTCCATGACGCGACCGTCCGATGCCACGTGGTCGTCGATGCCGATGGTCCGGCCCACGAAGCATCGGTTCTCGACGGCGAACACATCGTCCAGCCGGTTCGAAGCCGTCTCGTCGGGGCAGAAGAGGCGGAAGTTCGCCGGCCCGGCGTTGTTCACATAGATGTCCCGCATCATCTTCCCGAGCGCCCGGGTGGACTCGTCACGCGTGGAGGCCGGCTGCGCCACGGGGATGGCGTAGTCGCCGATGTCTGGCAGCCGGAGATCCTGGAGGATCGCGCCGCCGTTGGCGTGGGGGTTCGCACCCATGCGGCGGCCCCCTCTCGGCGCCAGGTCGGCGATCTCGGAGGTCAGCCGGCCGTTCGCGTCGAAGAGTGTCTCCGGATGGTAGCTCCGCATCCACGTCTCGAGCGCTGCGAGCTCGCCGGCGTCTGACTTCACGCGGTGCAGCGGCACCTGGTGTGATCGGAACGTGCCCTCGACAGGGAGCCCGTCCGCTTCCCGCGGGCCCGTCCATCCCTTCGGCGTCCTCAGGACGATCGCGGGCCACCGCGGCCGCCCCTTGACGCCCACCGTGCGGGCCTCGGACTGGACAATCCGGATCCGGGCGTGGCAACGGTCCAGCGTCGCCGCAAATTGCTGGTGCACAACCAGCGGATCGTCACCCTCGACGAAGTGCACGTCGTAGCCGTGGCCCTCGATGACCCGACGCACGTCCTCGTCGGAGGATCGGGCCAGCACGGTCGGCCCGCCGATCTTGTAGCCGTTGAGGTGCAGGATTGGAAGCACGGCACCATCGCGGACCGGGTTCAGGAAGCTGACGCTCTTCCAGGATCCGGCGAGCGGCCCTGTTTCGGCCTCCCCATCGCCCACCACCGCCGCGACGATCAGGCCCGGGTTGTCGAAGGCCGCTCCGAAGGCGTGGGCGAGCACGTACCCGAGTTCGCCGCCTTCGTGAATGGAGCCCGGCGTCGGAACACTGACGTGGCTGGGCACGCCGCCGGGCGTCGAGAACTGGCGAAACAGGCGACCGAGGCCCTCCGTGTCCCTCGCCACCTCTGGATAGATCTCCGAGTAGGTGCCTTCGAGATAGACGTTCGCGATGATCGCCGGTCCCCCGTGCCCGGGGCCGGCGAGAATGATCATGTCCACGTCCTTCTCCACGATCAGTCGATTGAGATGCACGTAGACGAGACTGAGGCCCGGGGATGTGCCCCAGTGGCCTAGCAAGCGCGGCTTGATATGTTCCGGTCGGAGGGGCTCACCGAGCAGTGGATTGTCGAGAAGGTAGATCTGCGCGACCGTCAGGTAGTTGGCAGCCTGCCAGTATCGGTGCATCCGGTCCATGAGCGCCGCCGACAGCGGACCGTCTGCCGCTCCGCCTCGTGCGGGTCGTTGAGTCTCACTCGTCTCGACGATGCTGGAGATTGTCGGGTCGAACTCGTACATGGTCTGTCCCCCCTCGCCAATCCTAGAATCAGCCGTCCGCTGGAGCTGTGCACAACTGCACAGTCGCCGTCGCAGCCGATGACATCCGGTCCAATCGACCACGCGCGTTCAATGCAGGACATCGCGCGTGATCGACAAAGCACACACTGCTCTTACACCCTGAGCTCACCTGCGTTGAGCACGACACACGAGCGCGCGACACCGTGAACGCGGACTCGGATGGCCGGCATCTTCTCAACGCACCTGAGTCGAAGGGCAGCTCCTGGGCGTGAACTGCCGGGAGCGACATGGGAGGTTGGGATGCTCACGACGCTGTTCGCGATTCTGCTCGTTCTATGGCTCCTCGGCATGGTGAGTTCGTACACGATGGGAGGCTTCATCCACGTGCTGCTCGTCGTGGCTATCGTCGTTCTCCTGGTTCGGCTCATTCAGGGCCGCCGGTTGGCCAGATAGTCGAATCGGAGCGCTGTTCGGATTGCACGAGTCATGCCGAGGCACGAGATCCTTGGTTGAGGATGTGCACACACGTCACTCGATGTTGGGTCCAGAAGGGTTGATGAATGGTTCGATACGTATTCGCATTCTGCGTGATATTCGGCATGGCCACTCTCGGGGCCCAGACCAAGGAACAGAGCCGACTGGAGAACTGCGGCGTCGTGATGGAGGAGGTCCTCAACATTCCCGACAACATCCCCCAGGAACTCCTCGAGAAGGCCGAGTGCGTCCTCGTCATTCCGTCGATGACGAAGGTGGCAATCGGGTTCGGCGGCAGCTACGGCCGAGGCGCCATGGTCTGCCGGTCGGGAGCCTCGTTCGAGGGACCGTGGGGCGCCCCTGCCATGTATACGCTCGAAGGCGGGAGCTTCGGGCTCCAGCTCGGTGCCGAGTCCACCGACCTCGTCCTTCTTGTCATGAACAGGCGCGGCGCGGACGCGCTGCTCAGCAGCAAGGTGAAACTCGGCGGGAACGCCTCGGCCGCGGCCGGCCCAAAGGGACGCGCCGTCGAAGCGTCGACTGACGCCTCAATGCGAGCCGAGATTCTCAGTTACTCCAGATCGCGCGGGTTGTTCGCCGGCGTCTCGCTCTCGGGCACGTTGCTGCGGCCGGACAACGACGCCAACGCGGAAGTCTACGGTCACAAGATCACGGCGCGACGGATCGTCATGGGCAGGCCCATGACGACCGTCCCGGAGTCGGGCCATCGCTTCGTCAACGTGTTGCAGAGGAGTTCTCCGGGCAACGAGTCGACGAAGCCGTACGGTCAGTTGCGCGACCCGCGGGGGAGGCACGGCTTCCCCCGAGACGCTTCTGCCGAACGCGACACAGTTGACGCTGTGCACGACCTGCCAGCCGGCAATCCACCCGGACGGAACGGTGCACAAGACGGCGCCCGAGGCAGACGCCTTGCGGGCGAAAGAGCGCCCCCCTCGCATCCTCGGGAAAGCAAGTAGTGGTCCAAAGGACTGGTGTGCGATGAAGGTCCGGCGATACGGGCCTGTCCACCGCCGCCGTCGCCCGTCCCGTACTCGTCACCAGCGCCTGGAGAGCAGGTGAATGAGCGCTACGAACAGCGCGGCGCCGATAATCGACCACAGCACCGGGAAGGGATGCCCACTGATCTGGACGACGAAGGGTTCCGACAGCGCGAGCCGAGCCGCGATCCAGGGCCCGATGAGGGCGCCGATGAATCCGAGCGCTGTGGACACGATGAGTCCACCGCGGGCCCCGCCGGCGATCGCCTTGCCGACGGCGCCGCAGACGGCCGCGATGACAACGAGGAAGATGAGCCCGGGTAACGTGTACGTCATGACAACTGGTCCTTTCGTGACCTACTCTTGCCGGTTCCTTGGGTCGCCCGAAATGATCGTCAACTCGGTCCCGCGCCGCAGATCCAACCGGTCTCGCCCCTCGACGATGACCGTGCCCGCGCCCCCGCCCGCGCCAATCACGGCACCAATGGCGGCGCCCTTGCCGCCGCCAGCGACAGCACCTATCAGGGCGCCGATTGCCGCGCCGATTGCGCTTCGCTCTACGACCTTCTGCGCCTGCCCGCCGTGCGAGTCCACCATGCCTTCGCGGTCCACCCGCACCCGCTCGCCATCAGGGGTGCGGATGTCCTCGATGACGCCGTCGAACTGGTACGCGCGGCCGTCGCGGAGTCGGATACTCCGGAGGTTCAGCGTCATGCCCGCGCGTCCGGTCAGTCGCCGCGAATCGTTCACCGTGGACACGTAGCCTTCGATGACCGCGCCCTCGTATGCCGATGGACTGAGGGTGGTCAGCGTATAGAGGTCACCCTCACGCGCATTCATCGTGCTGAGCACCCCGTCCAACGAGGCCACCAACCGCGTGCCGTCAGGCACGACCACCTCACCGACCCCGGCCTCCGAATTCCTGTAGGGACCCCGCGTGCCGCTCGAATCGATATCCCAACGAGCGTCATCTGACACCCGTCGGTAGGCGCTCCGTACCGTCACCGGCTGACGGAGGCCGTCGCCATCGATGGTGCGCGTCATGTGCAGGCCGAGGCCGTTCGCCATCGGATCGAAGGTCACCGTGAAGTCACGGCCCCGATTGCCGTTGGTCGCCACCACCAATCGTTCGCCTTGCAGCGTGGCGCGGGTGTTCATCGTCCGTTCAGCAGACCACCGCTCCACGTGGTCCCTGCCATCCGCCTCCATCGTCACGCGCCGCCCCCGCGTCGAGGCCATCGTCACGCTGTCATCATTGCGCTCGATCGCGATCAGTTCCGGCGCTTCCAGCCGGGCGAGCAGGCCCTGATACGTGCGGTCTCGCTGGTCGGCAGGCACCGAACGGGCGGCCAGTTCCGCCGCTCGCCGCGGGTCGTCGCCCTGATTGGTCTCGAGCTGATACGTTCCGGTGAGTCGATGGTGGAAGCCAGCGCCAGGCTCAGCCGGCTCGGCCCCAGGCTCGTCCCATCTCCATGCAACGCGGTAGGTGCGGGCGAGCGCGTCCAGATCGCTGCGCACCGAGAGCCAGTTCTGTTCCGCCTGGGCACGCAACTGATAGCGCTGCATGAAACTGTCGATGCTGCCACCGCGTCGGAGCACCTCCTCCACATCGAGCCTGTTGGACTCGCGCGCCCTGACGCGATCGAGCAGGCGGCCGGCCGCCTGGCGGAAGTCCGCCAGAGATCGACGGATCTCGTCTCTCGCGCGTGGGTCATCGAGTTGACCGTGGTCGAAGGCTCCGTCGAGGCTCCGGTCGAGCCTCGCCGCCAGGTCCCCAACGTGGATCAGCAACCGCTCCACCTGCCTGTCGTCGGTCCGGTAAGGCTGTTGGTGGCTGGCCATCGCCGCGCCGGCCGTCGCGATCACGAACCCGAACACGAGAACGACTACGTTTCTTGTCCTGGGCATCTGAGTCCCCCGTCAGCGAAGACACCGAACCAACGATCTCGCCGACGCCCCGAGCCCACGCCATGAGCTCACTGGTGTTGCGCAGGCAGGCATCCTGCGGATGCCCGGCAGGCCGCGCCGGACCCGCCAGGCGGATTTGCGACACGACTGAGTCGAAGGGTACCAGGACGGCTGCCGGGCGTCTGTGCAAGAACGGACAACCTGCGATCCGGTCGAGGTTGGGAGATGACGACACCACCTCACAAGGAACGCGGAAGTGTCTCCAAGTGCACAGACACCCATGAGAGATTGCACCACGCTCATGGCAGCCGTCGTGCGCTGGAATCGTTGCAGGCCTGGAGGCCCAGGCGACCTCGGCTTTGAAACGGTGTCGATTGGCGCCGTGGAAGGCTCGGCGACCCCAGAGCCGCACAGAGTTGTCCCGAAGTGAACAGACTCAGCATCACGCTCTCGCCTACCATGGGAACTCCACGAAGCGACAGGGCCGGCGTGCACTCCAGCATGGCGATCCTCTGGCTTTGTCTGACAAGAGCGGAGCAGATATGTCGACCCTGCTGCTTGTTGCCCTCGTCCGGTTCCTGCTCGGCGGCGGGGACTACTCCCGTTGGCGTGCCTGGCGCGGCCCGCTCCCCAGTAGGGCTTTCGCGTAACACGTGTGACTTGGAAGTTGGAGGAACGCAGATGAATTCGCTATCCGCACGGCGCTTGTTCTGGTCGGCGTCCGCCGCCCTGATCGTCGTTCTGGCTGCCGCTCCCGCAGTCGCGGTGCAGACCGAGCCAGCCAGCCAAGCCGTCGTTGAGAAGATTGACCTCAACACCGCGAGCCAGGCCTCTCTCGAAAGCCTGCCGGGCGTCGATGCGGCCACGGCGAAACAGATCATTGCCGGTCGTCCGTACGGTTCGGTGGCTGACCTCTCGAAGGCCGGGGTGTCGGCCAGCACGATCGAGCAGATCACGCCGCTCGTGAAGGTGGGTCCGCTGGGAAAGGCCGCCGTCGCGACCGAGAAGGGCGCTCAGAAGGCGGCAGCCGGAGTCGGGAAGGGCGCCGAGGCGACCGCGAAAGGGGTTGAGAAGGGCGTGAGCGAGGGCGCCAAGGGCGTTCAGAAGGGCGCGGCAGCCACCTCGTCGGCCGCCGACAAGGTCAATCGGAAGCTGACCGGCGCGGCACGGGTGCCGCCACAGGCCGGGATGGTCTGGGCGAACAGCACCACGAAGGTCTATCACAAAGAAGGCGACCCGTCGTACGGCACCACCAAGAAGGGCAAATGGTTGACCGAGGAGGAAGCCGTCAAGCAGGGCTATCGCGCGGCGAAACTGAACGCGGTCAAAGAGAAGTGAGCAGGACCGGCCGTGCCATGCGACTCCAGCTCATCAACCCGTCGAACCCGCTGGTCAGCATCGTCAAACTCGAGGAGAGCCGGTGGAATCGGTACCGGGTGTGGCAGCCCCTGAGCCTGATGGTGCTGGCCGGCCTGACGCCGCCCGAGTGGGACGTCACCCTGCTCGACGAGAACGTCGGGGTTCCGAAATATCACGAACTGCCGCGTCCGGATCTCGTCGGCATCACGGCATTCACCTCGCAGGCACCCCGTGCCTACGAGATCGCGGCTCGCGCTCGCGGGATGGGAGTGCCCGTCGTGATGGGCGGCATCCACGCCACGATGTGCGTCGACGAGGTGATGCCGCGAGTGGACGCTGTCGTCACAGGGGAAGCCGACGCGATCTGGCCGCAGGTGCTGGAGGACGCGAAGCACGGGCGCCTGCAGCGCCGGTACGACGGAGGGCTCGCCGGGATGGAGACGGTCCGACCGGCCCGCCACGATCTGCTGACTGAGGACTATGCCTTCGGCGCGATTCAGACCACCCGCGGCTGTCCGATGAACTGCACGTTCTGCAGTGTCACAGCCTTCAACGGAGCCCGCTATCGTCAGCGCGCCATCCCGGAGGTCGTGCGCGAGTTCCAGGCGATTCCAGAGAAACGCGTCTTGATCGTGGATGACAACCTCATCGGCACGCGGCCAGAGCACATCGCGCGCGCCAAGGACTTGTTTCGGGCGCTCGCGGCGGCGAATCTCGGCAAGCAATGGGTCGCGCAGGCGACGATCAACTTCGCTGACGACGAGGAACTGCTGACATTGGCCACGCAGGCAGGATGCGCGGGCGTCTTCATCGGGTTCGAGTCGCCGTCGGCGGAGGGCCTGACGGAGGTCGGCAAGCGGTTCAACCTGCTCAAGGGGCGAGATCTCACCGAGTCGGTGGCGCGGATCCAGCGGCACCACATCATGGTGGTTGGTTCGTTCATCATCGGGTTGGATGTGGACACGGCCGGGATCGGGCGACGGACGGCCGACGCCGCTCGTCGGTACGGCGTGGACAGCCTGAACACGCTGTTTCTCACGCCGTTGCCGGGCACACGGCTATGGGACCAGATGATCGCGGAGGGCCGGGTCGTCCTCGACGATTTCCCAGAGGACTGGCAGTACTACACGCTGACCTTCCCGGTCGCCCGCTACAAGCGCCTGTCCCAGGATCAGGCGATCGACGAGATGTTGGCGTGCGACCGCCGCTTCTACGCGATGACGCGCATTCTCGGCCGCGTCTGGAAGAACGTGTGGCACCGTCGACAGCCGCTGATCACCTTGTTTGGAAGCCTGTCATACCGGAGGAATCTGGAACTCAACCGCGACGCCTACGCCAGGTTCAGCCACGAGTGTGCGACGCGAGAGCCGCGCGTGCGCCTTGGGATCTCCGTCTCGCCGGCGGCCTGACTCCACAACGCCAGCGCGGCAGGCCTGTCCTTTCCTCCCGTTCCGCTGAGGACGCACGGGCATTCAGCGTCTACTGGCGCTCGTCCAGCCACCCGAGACCATGGCGCCACGCCACCGACAATGCTGCGACCACCGGAATCGCCAGGAAGATCCCTGCTATTCCGCCCAGCTCGACACCAGCGAGCACGGCCACAATGACCGCGAGCGGATGCAGGTGAATTCCCCGTCCCATCAGGCGTGGATAGACGACGTAGTCTTCAACCACTCGAACAACCGCGAGAAACCCGGTTGACCAGACCGCCAGGATCGGCGAGTGCAGTGCCGCAGCCACGCCGGCGATCACGGCAATCGCGACAGGGCCGACAAGCGGAATGAACTCGAGGACGCCTGCGAGCACGCCGAGCAGTACGGCATACGGCACGCCGATCATTGCGAACCCCACGCCGCAGATCGAGCCGACGAGAAGGCATGCCACGAGCTGCGCGCGAATGTACGCCGCCAACGTCGTGTTCAGTTCCTCGAACAGTCGGTAACCGCGACCGCGAAAGCGACCGGGAAGCGCATCGAGGGCGGACTGGCGGAGGCTCTCGGCATCTTTCAGCAGGAAGAACGCCAGGACAGGGATCAGCACCAGCCACGGCAAATACGAGAGCACGCCGAAACCTGCGACAAGTGACTCGCGAAGACCTTCGACGGCACGATCGCCGGCGTCCACAAGCGATTGGTTGATGCGTCGTCGCACTTCAATCGGCAGCCTCAGCCGCTCGTAGGATCGCTCCAAGCCACCCTCCCACTTGCGCAGGGACTGCGCATACCCCGGCGCCCGTGACGCGGCATCACCGATTTGCTGGGAGACGGCCGGAACGAGAATCGCAGCGCCAGCCCACGCGACACCGGATATGACGAGATAGACGATGCCGATCGCAACGCCTCGTGAGAGGTTGGGCGGAGCCTTGGCGGCACGCAGCGGGCGTTCGGCGAAAGCCACGAGCGGCGCAATCAAGTACGCGAAGAACATCGCCAGGATCAACACGAGGACGACGCGTTCCAGCCTATAGAGGAGGAGAACGCCAACGGCCAGGGCGAAGACCACCAGCAGGAACCGGTACATGAGTCGGAAGCCTCGATTACTGTGTCGCCTGCGCCGCCGAGCGCCAGGCTCCGGCCAACGAGTGAAACGCTACTTCTTCCCTACGACCAGGAGTCCCCCGCCGACGACCGCCAAAGCCACACCCGCCCACACCGGAACGTTGACTCGTTGCTTCTCGCTGACCGAGATATCCAGAGGCCCGATCTTGGCTTCGTGGGTCTGCTTGGTGTAGCTGAATCCGCCGTACACGAGGGCCAGGATCCCGACTGCCAGGATGACGATTCCGATGATTCGCACATCAACCTCCTCACCGCCAACTGCGGTGGATTCGGGTGTTACCGCCGTAACTGGACCCGCACGCCGCCCCAGAATTGATAGGCGTTGCTGACACCGTCGCTGTGGTCGAAGAGCAGACGGCCCTCGCCGATGAAGAACGCCGCGTGCTTCGCGTTCTTCGCCAGCGGCAGGCCGAAGTGCAGGAGCCACGCCGGCGTCCTCGTGTCGCGGTTTGTCAGATCCCAGAGAGACAGCCCGGTGGCAATGACACCCGCCCGAGAACTTCGTGAACGGTACCACCCTGAACCTTGAGCGCACTTCTGTCGCGCAGGGCACCGAGTACTTCGACTCGCAACTACGGCCACAATCCGCACTCGGCGCACGCGGCCGGTGTTGCTCGCTCAGCACCAAGTCCTGATGGCACGAATACGCTGCCGTATTTGTGCATCGAAGGACTGAGTCGAAGGGCAGCAGGCCGGTCGCCGGGAGCAGGCACCTCGCAGCGGCCGATGAACACGAGGGCGCCGATGGCCGCGAGTGCCGCCACCCGCCATGCGACGGACACCGGACGGAACCATCGTACTGCCTTCATCCTGTGGCCCCATCCCGACCGATCATCGCGACACATGTGCCGATGAGGCGAGCGTACCAGTCAGACGGCAGCGCGTCTGTTCAACATCGCACAAGCCGAACCGCGCGCCGATCCGCATGTTCCGAAGTGAACAGACTCGCCCTCATGCCGTCGACTACCATGGGGGCTGATGATTCTGGGAGCTTCATGCACGCCGCGCGGCGGCCGTGTCAACCTGGACCAGCGGATACATCGGAGGGATTGCCAATGACGACTTCACACGATCCGGAGACTCGGGACTACCGCCTGCTGATCGGGCTCGTCGCGGGCGCCGCGCTCGGCGCGGGTCTGGGCATGCTCCTCGCCTCGCAGACCGCCGCAGGGTTCCGCAAGCGGGTGGCTGCGTCTGCGAAGGACCTCGGGAAGACCGCGTCGGATCGGTACCTGGACGCGCGCGCGCGGGTAGGGGCCGTGGCGACGGAGTACACGAGCAAAGGACGGGCGATTCGCGACGACCTCGCGGACACCGTCATCAAAGGCGCACGAACCGTCGAGCGATACGCAGCGGACGCAAAGACGGACGACGGCCAGGCGGCGCCCGACCGCTCGGTGTCGTAGGTGCAGAGAGCCATGGCGTCGAAGCCCCACCCCGAGTGCACCTACAGGCGCTAGAGCGCTCTCACGATCCCCACCAGCAGGCGGACGAACAGCGCGAGGGGAACACCGATGGCGAGGATGGCAATGGGAAACGCGTAGGCGACGATGAGCATCTCGCCGAGGCCACCGAGCACCCAGAGCACGCGTCCGAGTCCGCGGTAGACGCCGGCGCCGGCGCGAGCGATGAGGCCGGGACGTGTTCCCGCTCGCGGCGCCTCGAGGAAGGACGAGTCGCCCACCGCTGGCAGCGCGAGCTGACCCCCGTAGAGGTTCGCCGCCGCGGGCACAACGGCCACGGCAGATGGAGAAATGGTGGTTCGCATAACCGTGCCTTCCACTGTACCGATGATGCGGGGATGTGTCTGTCCCGGATTGCACAGACCGGCGTGTCACTCGGGACCGTTGGCGGGCCTGCGGCTCACGATCGATAGAACGCTCGTTTCGCCAACTCGGCGGCCGCGATGTAAAGCACCACCACCGCTCCCAGCGCCGCGAGGTACCAGGGGCCCAGGGGAGTGAAGCCGAAGATCGCGCCGAGCGGTGTGTATGGAAGGGCGAGTGTCGCGGCAACCACTGCGCCGGTCGCCACGGCGAGCGGGCGGCTGGGCCGGCTCATGAAGAACGGTCTCCGCGTCCGGACAACGAGCACGACGAGCGACGCCGACACCACCGACTCCAGGAACCAGCCCGTCCTGAACTGCTCCGGTGTCGAGCCGAGCAGATACAACACGCCGAACGTCGCGTAGTCGAATACCGAACTGACCAGGCCGAACGTCATCATGAAGTTCCGGATGAACCGCGTGTCCCAACGCCGCGGTTTCTCGACCATCTCGGCGTCCACCGTATCGGTCGCAATCGTCATCTCCGGGAAGTCGGTCATCAGGTTCGTGAGCAGGATCTGCTTGGGCAGGAGCGGCAGGAACGGCAGGAACAGCGACACGCCGGCCATGCTGAACATGTTGCCGAAGTTCGCGCTGGTGGCCATGAACACGTACTTCAGCGTGTTGCCGAACGTGATGCGTCCTTCCTGCACGCCCTGCACCAGGACGCCGAGGTCTCGCTCGAGGAGCACGATGTCCGCGGCCTCCTTGGCCACGTCCACCGCGCTCTCGACCGAGATCCCGACATCTGCCGCATGGAGAGCGGACGCGTCGTTGATGCCGTCACCCATGTAGCCCACGACATTGCCGGCCTTCATCAACGCGAGGATGATCCGTTCCTTCTGGTTGGGCTCGATCTCGGCGAAGATGTCCACGTCGTTCACCCGGCCCAGGAGCGCCTCGTCGCTCATGTGCCGAAGATCCGTGCCGCTCAGAAGTTGAGGATTCGAGAGCCCGACCTGCGCGCTGGTATGGGCCGCCACCAGCCGGTTGTCGCCTGTAATCATCTTCACGAACACGCCGAGGCGTTTCAGTTCGCTGATCGTGGCCCCAATCCCGGCCTTGGGAGGGTCGTCGAGGACGAGCAGGCCGGCGAAGACCATCTCCGACTCCTGGTCCGTCGAGATGTCCGAGGCCGACCCGACGTCGCGACAGGCGATGCCCAAGGTCCGGAATCCCTGGCCGGAGAGGTCCGTAAATCGCTTCATGATCTGATCACGGACCGTCGCGATCTGAACGTCCGCACCCTCGGCCGTCTTCGCCCTCGAGCAGATGGCGAGCACCTCCGCCAGTGCCCCCTTGGTGATCATCACGTGCCGGTTCCCGTCGGCGACCAGCACGCTGAGGCGCTTGCGGATGAAGTCGTACGGCACCTCGTCGAGCTTCCGGCTGCCGCCGAGATCGAACTGGCGGTGGCTGCGGATCGCCTCGTCAATCGGGTTGACCAGGCCGGTCTCGAAGAAGGCGTTGAGGTAGGCGTAGCGCAGCACCTCCTCGCTCTCCTGGCCCTCGAGGTTCTGCGCCGAGTGGACGCGCACCACACCCTCGGTCAACGTGCCGGTCTTGTCGCAGCAGAGCACGTTCATGCTGCCGAAGTTCTCGATCGACGAGAGGCGCCGGACGATCACCTTGCCGACCGCCATGCGCTTGGCGCCGTGCGCGAGGTTGATGCTGATGATCGCGGGAAGGAGCTGTGGCGTCAGACCGACGGCCACGGCCAGCGAGAAGATGAAGGCCTCGAGAACCGGGCGGTGGAAGTAGACGTTGATCGCGAAGATGGCGATCACGAGCACCAGCGTGACCTCCATGAGGAGGTATCCGAAGCGTCTGACGCCGCGCTCGAATTCGGTCTCAGGAGAACGAAGACGCAGCCGCTCCGCCACCTTGCCGAACTCGGTCGTCGTCCCCGTGCGCACCACCACGGCCACCGCGCTGCCGCTGACCACGTGCGTGCCCATGAAGAGTGTGTTGGTCCGCTGGCCGAGCGGTGCGTCTGGAGCGACGGTTCCCTCAGCCTTCGCCACCGGATAGGTCTCGCCCGTGAGCGTCGCTTCATCCAGGAAGAGATCCTTCGACTCGAGCAACAGGCAGTCCCCCGGAATGCTCTTGCCGGCTGACAGGACCACGACGTCGCCCGGGACCACCTCCGTCACCGGAATTTCCTTCTGTGCACCGTCCCGGAGCGCCGTCGCCTTCGTCTGCACGACGGCCAGCAGCCTGTCCACCGCGTGGGCGGCGCCGCGCTCCTGCCAGTACCCCAGCACGCCGCTCGCCAGGACGATGCCGAGGATGATCAGGGCGTCTGCGGAGTCGTGCAGGAAGAACGACAGGCCGGCCGCGAACAGCAGGATGAGGATGAGCGGGCTCTTGAACTGGCCGACGAGGAGGATCAGCTCGCCGGCTCGCTTCCTCGGCTGCAGGACATTGGGGCCGTCACGGTCGAGACGCCGCCTCGCGTCGGCGCTCGTCAGTCCCTGCGGCATCGTCTCCAGCCGCCGGAGCACGTCGGCGACGGCAGCGGTCCAGAAGAGATCGAGGGGCTCGTTCATGCCGGGGCACCTTCGGATGGGATGGCCAAGTGCTCCACGGTATCGCCGACGCAAGGATGCGTCTGTGTCAAAGTGCACACATCGCCCCATCGTCGATCCGACACGGTCAGGGCATCGAGGAGTGGTGTCCGGAGGCCGTCTCGGCTTCGGCCGCGACGTGCGGACTACAGCTCGTACACGAGAAACGCGCCGGGCAACTCGGCATTCGTGGCTGGCTTGGTCATCGCGGGGACATGACCAAACGCCTCGACGAAGCGCGGGTTGGCGACGAAGCACGCGGCGCGCCAGCCCCAGAAACGCGAGAGCGCGTGTCCCATGCCGGCGTAGAGGTCGAGCAGCTTCCGCTCCCCTCCCTCGCCGCCGATCCGGACCCCGTACGGCGGGTTGAAACAGAATACGCCCGGCTGCATGCCGGCCGCGCGCGGCAGCATGCCGGCCACATAGTCCGGCGTCAACGCACGCATATCCTTCTGCCCGATGACGATCGATTCCTTGTACGACGGCCCGGTCAGACCGGCCGCACGAAGGTTCCCCACCATTGTCGGGATTCTCTCCTCGTCGACATCGAGCGCGAGGATCCTCGGCACGGTGCCGGGAAAGAGATCTGGCGTCTCGGCCGGCAGCCCGGCGAACGCCGCGAGGTGCCGAAACGGGAGGTCCGCGGGACGCCGAATCGCGGCACCGACTGCCAGGCCGGCCGCTTCGATGGGGATCGTGCCGCTTCCGGCCATCGGATCGACGAGCGGTTCGACTCGTGCGTCCCACCGCGACAGCATGATCAGCTGGGCCGCCAGGGTCTCGCGCAGCGGAGCGGGGCCGGCGGCAACTCGCGCGCCACGACGATGCCGCGCGCCGAGGCCGATGTCGATGCCGACCACGGTGCGGCGGCTCTCCGGCGTGCCGGCGCGCCGCGCGACGAACACCACGTCGGGCGAGTCGGCGTCAACCTCTGCCGTCACCCCGCGCGACGCCAGTGCTTCGACGAGCGCATTCTTCACGACGCCCCGCAACTGGAGCGGCGACGCCTCGAAGTCGTGGGCGGATCCGAGGTCCACCGAGATGCGCACGGTCTTGGCGGCAGGCAGTCGGTCGTCGGTCTGGAGCGCCGGCAGGAGCTCCTCGAAGAGCGGCTCGAGCCGCACGGCGGGACTCGAGAAGAGATCCCACGAAATTCGCGACGACGTCCGGTGATGACACGCGGCCACCCAGGCCATGCGGGCGTCGAATGGATAGAGCAGGGTCGCCTCACCCTCGCGCCTGGGTTTGGGAACCCGGACCTCGAAGCAAGACCGCATCACGAGGCGCTTCAACTCCGCCTCCATGACACGATTGGCGCCGCCAGACCCGGTCAGCCGAAGCTCGTTACACCGCATCAATCACCGATCGCCAGCCCGGTCAGCTTCTCGGCGACGAAATTCATGTCCGCGAGGCGTCCGGCCTGCAGCGCCACACCGCCCGGGAGGTCGCCGAGTTGCTGCAGCCGTGCCATGTCGTCCGCGTGCAACGCGCTCGCCGCACTCAAGACCGCCAGCAGGCGCGTCGGCACGGAGAGCGCCACCTGGCTCGCCCACAGGCGCGATTGGGCCCTGAGCAGGGCGTCGTCCTGCCGCATGGCGGCGCGGGAAAGCGCGACGGCCGTCTCGACGTCCGCCATCGCGGTCGCGAATTCGAATGCGACGTGCTGCTGGCGCACCAGCTTCGCGCGAAAGGCCACCTGCGCGGCATCGGCCAGGAACCGCGCGGCGCGCGCGACGGCCGGCCCTCCCGCCTCGGCAAACGGCTCGACTTCCTCGGCCATGCGCAGGTAGAACTGCCCCTTGCTTCGAACGTTCTCCCGCATCCGGAAGATGCTGATGATGCTCTGCTGGATCTCGGACGTCCCCTCGTAGATCGTCAGGATGCGCGCGTCGCGGCGGATCTTCTCCACCTCGAAATCCACGCAGTAGCCGTAGCCGCCGAGCGCCTGCACGGCGTGGTCCGCGGCGACGTTGCCGGCCTCGGTGGCAAACAGCTTCGCGACCGAACCCTCGACCTGGCGATCCGTGTTCCCGCTGTCGAGCAGGTCGGCCACGTATTCGATATACGCCTTCGCGGCGGCCAGACGCACGCTGTTGGGCACCAGCAGCTTGTGCGTGAACCCCTGCTTCTGAGCCAGATAGGTGCCGAACTGCTTCCTCTGCTTCGAGAACGCCACCGCCTTCTCGAGCGCCACCAGGCCGGCGCCGAGACCGAACGCGGCCACCATCAACCGCGTGTAGCCGAACACCTCGTTCGCCTGCTTGAGCCCCTGGCCTTCGCGCTCGCCCACGAGGTTGTCAGCCGGGATCACCACGTCCTGCAACAACACCTGCGCCGTATCGGAGAGCCGGATGCCGTGCTTGATCTCGTGCCGGCCCGGCGTCAGGCCGGGCGTCTGCCGCTCGACGACGAAGAAGGTCGGCCCCTCGGGGGCCTTCGCCAGAATCGTGTAGAGATCGGCAATCGATCCGTTCGAGATGAACTGCTTCACGCCGTTCAATCGGTAGTGGGTGACCTTCCCGTCGGCGTCGGTGATGCGCTCCGCGACGGTCTTCAGGCTCTGAACGTTCGAGCCGGCCTCGGGCTCGGTGACGCCGTAGGCGACAATGAGTCCCTGTTCCGCAATCCGGGTAATCCACTTCGCCTTCTGCGCCTCGGTGCAGCCGACACGAATGGGATCGGTGCCGAGCGCAACGGCCAGCATCGCGGTGGCGAGTCCGAGGTCGATCTTGGCGAACTCCATCGACAGGCGGTAGACGTCGTACGCGCCGCCGCCCATCCCGCCGTACTCGTCGGGGAGGAACACGAGGTGCAGGCCGACATCCGGACCGAGCATGGCCCGAACGACGTCGGTCGGGCACGTGTCGGACTCGTCCCATTTCAGACGCTTCTCGAGCGGGGCCTCGCGCTCCGTGAATTCCTTCAACGTCCCGACGATCAGATCGATATCCCCGGCATCCAGCCGCTTGAACTCCATGTCTCTCCTCGACTGCGCGCGTAGGTCGCGCGTGTGGGACGCCCCGGTTGCCGTCGAAACCCGGTCGACGGATGCGGAATGGGGCGTGGGGCGAACAACGAACGGGGTTGGTAGATCGTGCCGGAAATGCGCGCGTCGTGCAACCCGTCCGCCGTGCGCCCCGGTGCCGAACGGCCTGGCCGTGCTCTACTGCTTCGCAGGGACGGCCTCGAGCGGGAGGGAAGGCGACCGCCAGGTCACGGTGTGACCGACGGCGCCCTGCTTGTAGTTGATCACGTCCAGTTGCTCGGGAATCACCTTGATGAGCACGAGGTTCTTCAGGCCGGGGAACGCCGTGTCCCAGTACGCCCGCTTCCGTTTCAGGATCTCCTGCATGTCGTCCACGAGCACGGCACGTCCGGACAGCGCGACGTAGCCGATGGCCTTGGCGTGGTCCGAGTAGTAGAGCAGCACTCGCGAATCCTTGCGAAGCTCCTGCACCTTGCGGCTGCCTGTGTTCGTCGCCATCCAGACGACCATCTCGTCGTCCGGCGGGAACGGGTTCATCGTCCGGGCCTGTGGGCGTCCGGAGGCATCGATGGTGACGAGGCCGCAGTAGGTCTGCGCCTGCATGACTTCGCGCGCCGCGGCAATCAACTGCGCACGGTCTGGCGTGGGACGCGGCGTCGCGGCCTGGGCCTTCGACCCGGACGATTGCTCCTGGGCGCGGGCGGCGCTGGCTGGGAAGGCGAGGGTGAGGGTGAGGGTGAGCAGGATGACGTAGGGCTTCATGAAGACTCCTTGACGAAGCAGGCCGGGCGAGTCGGGGGATTCCCGTCTCATCCGGCCCTGCAAACGTTGGAGTATTTGCCGACGTCACTCCGGACGTATCGCGGTATCGACTACCAGCGCGGTTCGGAGCGGCGACGGTTGCCGCCGAAGCCGCCGCCCGACCGTTCGGGCTTCGGACGCGCCTCGTTGACGGTCAGGTTGCGGCCGCCCATCGAGTACTCGTTGAACTGGCTGATCGCCTTCTGGGCCTCATCGTCCGTGGCCATTTCGACAAACGCGAAGCCGCGCGCGCGGCCCGTCGCCATGTCGCGCATGACGTTGACCGATTCGACCGTGCCGGCCGCACCGAACAGCTGCTGGAGTTCCGCTTCACCGACTTCGTACGGCAGGTTTCCGACGTAGAGCTTACGAGCCATGGGCTCACTCTCCTTCCCGCTGGGCGGGAGGTTTTTGATGGCGGACCGTCAACGTCCGTTCATCGGTTGATAGCGCTGTCGATCCGGATATGGACCTCTAGCGGGGTGGAGAAAGGCTCTTCCTGACTGATGCCGTGTGTGGGGAAGCGAGATGTGAAGCTCGATTCTTCTGTTACGCGGACAGCGGAGTGCTGTTATCCAACCTGACCGTGGCAGTATAGCACAAATCGAAAAATGGCTGCAGGGTCAGTCCGATTCACTCATTCCAGGGAGCGCGAATTCCGAGCCGCGACAGCTTGGCCTCGAGTTCGCTCCGCTCGCGGCTGGGCCTCAGGCGGCCGTCGTCGCGGCGGTCCAGCAGGCCGTGCTCGGCGGCCAAATCGGTCGCGCGCGTCGGCCGACCCGACGAGATCGCGGCGATGACCTCGGCCTCGACGCGCGACAACCGCAGCCCGTGCCGGCGGTAGTCGAGAAAGGCCTCCCACGTCATCGGCACCCACCGCGACACGATCTGCTCGCCGATGATGGTCGCGTACCCGCGGATTTCCTGCTGTGCGTGCGCATCCATGCGCAGATCGAGGAAATGCAGCAGGTTGTGGAGGTCGATCTTCCAGTAGGCTTCCGTGAAGGTGGACAGTGGCAGGTCCTTGCGGGCCTGTTCCCGGGCGACACCGGCCGCGAGGCGCGCCTCGTACACCTCACGCGCCCGACCCTGCAACGCCCGCTCGTCGGCCGTCAGCCCCGCGCCGACGTCCTCCGCGAGGTAGCCCCCGCTCCCCTGCCGGTTGCCGCTCGACTGTGCACGCCACGCGTCGGCCGCCGTCCGCTGTGCCCCGTCGATCGCCTCTGAGTAACGCGTCGAGTACTCGTTCACGCTCGCCGTCCGGTGCCTGATCCACTGCCGCCAGATGTCCATCGGTACGCGGACATGAAGCTTGATCTCGCACATCTCGAACGGCGTCGTGTGGGAATGCCGCATCAGGTAGCGGATGAGCGCACGGTCTTCGTGCACACGCTTGGTGCCCTTGCCGTACGATACGCGCGCCGCCTGCACGATCGCCGCGTCGTCGCCCATGTAGTCCACGACCCGCACGAAGCCGTCGTCGAGCACGAGGATCGGCTCGCCGAGGATCGCGTCGAGTTCGGCGACGCCTGGCCGCGCCATCTTCTCGAATCCAGTCGCTTCCGGCATGGTGCCCTCTCTTGACGTACTCCGGTGGGCGGGCCAAGCGCGCCCCGCCAGCACTGGGCCACCGGCCTCACTGCACTTTGCCCATCGTCCTGAGCACCGGATAGAACTCTGGCTTTTCACCCATCAGCCCGTCCAGGATGTTCCACGCCATCAGACCGTCGTCGGACCGGGCGTCGAACAACAGGAATGCGAGACGCGCGAGGGGCTGATCCATCGGAACGACGATCGACCCGACCGGCACGCTCTGTTCTGAGGCGTCCCACGTGCCGGTCAACGTCCGCATCTTGTGCGTGCCCTGGTACTCCCGTGCGGCCAGCGTGTTCGATTCGATGCGAAAGCGCTCCCCCTTCACCGCCAGCGGCCTTGTCGTCCTCACGTACTGCACGCCGTGCGCCTCCAGCCGGTCGATGACGGCGTTGAACGAACGCGCCGCCGGCGAGAGCGACGGACCGAAGGGCGAGCCAGACGGCACCGGGGCCAGTGACACAGCCGGCACGATGTAGGCCGCCGGCACGACACTCGTCTCGGTTGGCTCGGTCGTCGCGTAATGCCCCATCGACTCCGTGCGCTGCGTCCCCGGCACCATGCGCCTGATCGGGCGATCGGCCACGTAGGGATTCCGTTCGGTCAGCGTGTCGGCGAACACGACCTGCACCGGCGCCGGCGACTTCACCAGCTTCTCGCGGACCGCGAGCTGCTTGCCGACGATCGATTCGCCGTCGGCGGTCGCGACGGCTTTGCGCACGACCTCCCCGTTCTTGACGACAAAGTCGATGACCTCTTCGAGGAACCAGTAGTTCGCTTTGATGCGGTCCTCGAACGAGGCGTACGAGTACGTTTCCACGAGAATGCCCAGGCGGTTGCGGACGCCGAAGTACGTCGACGTGTACCGGGGCTTCGCGAGGTCTTCGTCGGAGGCCCACGCGCGCTCGGCGCTGCCTCGCATGACGCCGCCGTAGTAGAAGTAGTCCCACCCGTGCTTCGCCTTGATCGTCCGGGTCACCTGAGGCAGGAGGGTGTCGCGCAGGAGACCCACCGTTGCCTTCGAGTCGTTCGGGCTCAGGGACGTTTCGTAGGTCAGGTAGAAGCCGCTGTCCGGGGTGCCGTCGGTCGTATGGAGGTCGATCGCCATGTGCGGGTCGTACCGTGTGAGGAGTCTCGCGAGCGACCGCGCTTCGGCCGACTCGAGCTTCACGCAGTCGCGGTTGAGATCGAGGTTCTGTGCGTTGGCGCGCTGCCCCATCCCGCCGATCGGACCGTTCTGGCTGCCCCGATTGGCCACGGTGACCCGCTCGTTGCCGTCGGCGTTGTAGATCGGATTGATGAGTAGCACGACCGACTTGAACCACTCGGCCCGCTCGCCCTTGGCAATCGACCGCAGCATCCAGAGCAACGCTTCCTTGCCTTCCACCTCGCCGGCGTGGATGTTGGCCTGGATGTAGATGCGGATCTTCTTTGTCGCCAGCACGCTCTCGGGCGTGCCGTCGGGTGCGCCGACGACCGCGAGCGGCATCGGCCGTCCCTCGAACGTGTAGCCGTAGGTGGTGAGGTGGATCTGCGGCGACGCGCCGGCCATCGCTTTCATGAACGCCATGACGTCGTCGTAGCGGCTCGTCTCGGCAAACCCGGTGGCCTCGGGCCGCGTCTTGGGCCAGGCCTTCGCTGCGGCCTTCGCCGCTGTGGCTGGTGTCGCCGCAGACCTCGCACCCGATTGGGGTGCCCGTACCGCCGCAGCCGACCCGATGCCGGGCGTCACGAGCGCATACGCCAGCAGGAGGCCGCTCCCGCACAGTCGCCTCACGAAGGTACGTGTCATCGCTGAGAGATCCTTGCGAGGAAAGGGCGGGCACGGCCCGCCCCGTCTCTACTTCTTCTTGCCGGCCGCCGCGACGAGTGTCTTGAACGACTCGTCGTCCACCTTGAAGTCCTTCGCGGCCTGACCGACACGGATGAACCGCACCGTACGAATCGCGTCATCCTTCTTGATGTCCTGCAACAGGCCGGCGCCCGCGATGATCTTCCCGATGGCGGTGTTCTTCTTGTCGAACGCCGCTTTCTTCTCAGTGGTCAGATAGAACGCGCTCGGCGCGGACATTCCGAGCACGCCGGCGACGTCGTGCCTGATCGCGGTGTTCCGCTCCTTCGGCAGCACGGCAACCGCCGCGGCCTTCTGCGTGTCGGACGCCACAATGCCGGCAATCGCCCCACCCTTCGTCTCCAGGATCTTGCCGACCTGCGGCGCGTCCGGGCGCGCGGCCCCCGCCGGACCGCCCGGCCCCATCGGTCCGCGGCCGCCGGCTGCCGGCGGGCCGGTCTTCCCCTCGAGGATCCGGATGAAGTTCGCCGTGTGCACTGGGGCGTTGACGAAGTCGAGCGACGCCATCACCCGCTTCTGCGCATCGCCGCTGCCGACGGACATGTCGGCGTAGAGTCCATCCGGCAGGTAGATGCCGGCGCGAGGCAGCGGCTTGTCCAGGTTGGCCACGCCGTACGCCACGACCGCCGTGACGAGCGCCGAGTGGCGCTGGTGCTCGATGTACGGCACCAACTCGCTGTAGGTGTCGTTCAGCGTGTGCCAGGCGCGCGAGTACGTGTAGTCGGTCTCGGTTCGGAAGCTCAGCGTCGGGATCCCGAGCATCGCGAACGACGAATAGTCGCTGCCGCCCGGCGTCTCGGGCCTCGCGCCCGGATAGATGTTGCGCGTCAGCTTGAACGGCCACTTCTGGTTCACGTTGAGAACCGGCGCCACGACCTTCTCGAAGTCGCCGTACCAGTCGCTCGGCACCGCCGCACCCGTGATGGCGCTCGGGCTGCCATCGCGGTTGATCATCACCACGACCTTCGGCTGGACCTCCGGGTGCTTCTTCAGCCACGCCTGCGATCCGACGAGACCGTTCTCTTCAGCCGCGAACAGAATCATGACGATCGTGCGCTTGGGGCGCGCGCCGGCCGCCTTGATGAGGCGCAGCGCTTCCATCCCCGGTGCGAATCCCGATCCGTCGTCCACGCCGCCCGTCGCCGAGCTGAAGCAGTCGAAGTGGCCGCCGACGACCACGTATTCGTCCGGGTACGTCGAGCCGCGCAGCGTCGCGACGACGTTGTGGTACTTGATGGGCCCCATCTTGAACCAGTTCCGGATGTCGAACTCGAGCTCGACCGGCTGCTTCTTCTCGACGAGGTCCTTGATCTCCGTGTACTGCGTGTCGAGCAGCTTGATGTCGGGCAGGACCGGCAGCTTGTCCCACGACTGGACGTTGCCGTCGAGCATGCTGATCGGTTCCTTGGCCGACTGAATCGTGCCGAGCGCGCCCGCGTCCACCAGCGCCTTGGTCAGAGCCGGGATCAACTGCGCATCGGCATATTCCTTCGTCGAGCGCCGCCCGTCGCGCGCGAAGCCGGTGCTCGCTCCAGGAATCAGCACCCACGCGCCGTTGATGATCGCCTTGTTCGCATTCACCTCGGCGATGGCCACCTGGACGGCGGCACGCTTCTTCTCGACGTCGTCGGGCTTCGCGTTCCGGCCGGGAATCGAGAACGGGTCCGCCTTGAGGATGACGACCGGGCCTCGCTGCACACCCTTGGTGCCGGCGGTGTAGGTGGGCGTGCCGAAGCGCAGCGCCTTGTCCGTCGGTTTCACCATCTTGCCGAACCACGGGCCGCGGTTGAATCCGACGGGCACCTCGCCCACTTCTTCGAGTTCCGCCTCGAGGCCGAACTGCTTGAACTGCCAGGCCGCCCACGCCGTCGCATCCGTGTAGGCGTTGGTGCCGGTCTCTCGACCGCCAAACCGGTTGCTCGCATAGTCGTTCCAGGTCATGACCTGGTTGTCGGTCTTGCCGAGCTGGATGATCCTGGCGACGACCGGATCGTCCTGTGCGTGCACGTACGCCTGGTAGGCGCCGACCAGCGCGACGACCACGAACAGGGCCACCGCGAGCCGGGTTGATGACAGACGGTTCCTCACAATGACTCCTCCGATGCTGAGCCTGGGAAGGGGCGGGGAAGGCGCGGCTGATTTTACTCGGGAATCGGTCGTCCCGGTGCACGATTCCTCCGATGCTCCGGACAGGCTCGCGCCCCCATACCCCCACGGCCAGATCACCACGCCGCCACCGTCCGGCTCGGTGCCCTGACGCAGGTGGGCGGTCTACGCCGCGCTTGGCGAGACCCGTGGTTCGGCCCCGCTCACCGCGCCCTGAGCCGCGTCGATGGACGCCCCGCCCCGCCGGCCGTGTCACCGCGCCGCAGGTAGGCACGGAGGCCGACGTGGACCGGGCCGGCGCGCAGGGCGACTTGGTGAGGTCTTCCGAACCGGAGCCCAGTGCGACGGACCGGGCCGCGGCGGCCGATCCCCGGATCTCGCGCCGCGCCGCGCTGTCCGGGCGAAGCCTCCCGGCGGCGGCCTTCCGTCCGATGACAGGCCGCGGGGGGAGAGGACGGGTCC